>NZ_JAHLZB010000004.1:0-77955 GCF_025128255.1 Synechococcus sp. CS-205 | reverse complement strand
TCAGGTGACAGGTGCGCCGCAGATCACCCGATTGGGGGAGGGCGGAGCACCCAGATGGGGGAGCCTTGATCACCAACTCATGGCAGCTCCAGCGAGGGGCGGCAACAGCTCAGCCCGGCGGCTGGCTCGGCTCAGTGATCGAGGCAGGCCAGGAAGAGGAGTGTTCAGCGCAGAGCCTCACAGGCCTTGCCATCCCCGTCTCCGTCCAAGTAGGTGTGCCCCTGGCGCAGCAGCTCCTGGGCCTTCGCATAGCTGCCGATCTCCTTGCATCGATAGCGGCGACCCAATGCCCCAGTAGGCCTGGGCGGCGGGGCTGTTGTCCGAGGAGGAGCCCCTGAGGGAGCAACTGCACCAGGAGAGCGCCGGTCTCGGCGCCAATCCCATGCACGGAGTGCTGCCAATGCATAGGCCTAACTGGGGGCAGTGCAGCCACAGCGGAGCACAGCACAGCGGCATGTCGCTGCTACTGGCCGGCAGGCAGGCACGCCGCATGACTTCAGTAACGCGACCGGTACTGGTAGGGCGACTGGTAGCTCGACGGGGGGTTCGTCTGCCTGCGGAGGTTGTCCATGTCCATGCGCATGTTTCTCATTTCGTTTTCTCGGTTCATGCAGTCCGGAGCCGCCCCACCCCATATGGGTCATTCGCAGAAAAAGAACAGGAGGCACTTGCTGCAGACGGGAGGAAGGCCAGGATCAGGACAAGAAGTATTTTCATTGTTCGCTGCTCTTTCAGGTGGGCACTTGATGACCACAAGTATCAGATCGGAGCCTGCTGTGATTTGTGCCTAATCGGTGCGTGGGCGTACCTATACAGGCTCACTCGGATTTACCCCCATGGGGGTGGGTGGCCCGGGGCCTGCAGGGGGACGCACTGCTGGCAGGCAGGCCATGCATTCTCAATAACGCGTACCAGGTTGAACGTTCGTCGGGGTTTGCTAAGATGAGTTCGTCGGAGCGAAGGCATGCCGCCTCCCCGACACCTCGAAGCATTCCCCGACAACCAATGACAACCACATGCCTTCTGGCGTGGGCAGCCGTTCTGCTGCTCGTGCCATTCCTCCTCCTTCTCCGCCTGGTCGAGACCCAGCCCGAGCGCATCCACCGCCTGCACCGCCACGGCTGGTCTCAGCAGCGGATCGCTGACCAGCTCGGCATCACCAGGCACCGCGTCCGCAAAGCCCTCAGCCAGGCCGCCGCTTGAGCGCGACGCGATACCCGATCAACCGCCGGCCCTCAGCCTGCCCGCTCCAGGGGCGCCCTGGGCCCTCTCAACCCACACCACCACCGCAACCCACAGACCGATGGAAATGATCTCCTACTACAGGGTCTCGACTGACCAGCAGGGCCGCTCCGGCCTTGGCCTGGAAGCGCAGAGAGAACGTGTCCAGCAACTGGCCAAGGCCAGGGGCGCCCAGATCGTTGCCGAGTACACCGAGGTGGAATCAGGCCGGAAGGCCAGTAGGCCGCAGCTGGCCGCCGCCCTGGCTGAAGCCCGCAAGCGCAAGGCCGCCATTGCGGTCGCGAAGCTCGATCGCCTGGCCCGTGATGCGGAACTCATCCTGCGGCTGTCCCGTGAAGCCGAAGCCAACGGAATGGCCGGCTTCTTGTTCGCTGACTTGCCAGACATTGACGCGACCACTTCAGCCGGCCGCCTGATCCTGGGCGTAATGGCGACGGTCGCGGAATTTGAGAGCCGCCGCATCAGCGAAAGGACGAAGGAGGCCCTGACCGCAGCCAAGGCCAGGGGCGTGAAACTTGGTGGCGCCAACCCAAGCGCCAGCCGTCAGGGCGCTGTGGTCCTCAAAGCCAACGCCACCGCCGAGGCCGAAAAGGTTCGAGGCCTGCTGCAGGTGATGCAGGGCCAGGGTCTCTCCCTGTCGGCCATGGCAGCGGAACTGAACCGCGCCCTGGTCGCTGCGCCTCGCGGGGGCAGGTGGTATCCAGCCACCGTCCGCCGGGCACTCATCCACCTGGGCCTGAAAGAGAGCTGATCGGGCCTCGGCAGGTGACGGAGCAGAACTCAACAGGTTTTGTTGATCAGTGAACCGTGAAGAACTAGACATGTCGATCTTTCTTGACAGATTGGGCGGCCACGAGGAGGGTTAGACCGATCTGTCCAGCTGGCTGGAGCGGGGTGCTGGGATAGCTGGGAAGGGTACGAGCGCGTGCTTATGCGTGCTCCCCCGCGTGCTCCAGCCGCCCCCACCAGTCCCGTCTGGCCTCACCAGGTACGTCCGTCCCGGCCAGTAGCAGCAGTAGTCACTGGTCGAGAGATCGGGTTGGGCAGTCCGGGGCAGGGCCGGGGGCCGTGTTGTTCATAGCTGGCGCTTCCGTTCCCGCAGCTCCTGGAGCTCCTGCGCCTCATCTGGGGCCAGGGAAACATCGAAGACCAGCTACGTGTCGTGGTCCATCCAGGCCTCGATCCGGCGACCCCACCTAATGCGTCTGAGTTCGGCCTTGTCGATCCCGAAGGCAGCGGCAATGACCTCGCGGCTCCTTCTTGGACACCAAGGAGAAAGGCAGCCTCTTCGAGCGGGACAGGGGCGGGCTGGCCGATGCGGTTCATCAGGTCATGACGGCTAGGGCAGTCAGAACGGCCTTAGAGGACAGGCCCAGGAATATGTGTGTATGGGCATACTCAGAGAGGAATGATAAAGACCAAGTCTCCGATCGGGATTGCGGGGTATATCCAGATTTGAGCGCGGGCCCGACCCGCGCCCCAGGGCCATGTCACCAGCACCAGCAGCAACGGCTTCTCCGGGCGCTTCCCCGAGCCAGACGGGGCAGCCACACCAGCTCCAGCAGGAGGCCCGGACCCAGCCCCTGGTTCCGGAACTGGAGCCCGCTGGCCCGATCTCTGCCGAAGGCGCTGCCCGTGAGGAATTCGAGCATCAGGCGGCCTGCCGGTGATCGGTGTGCCGCCGGATCTGATCAGCGGAGAGGATGCGCCAGTCGACGCCCTCCACCTCCTTCACCCGGACCTTGACGCCCTGGGTGGTCTTCTCAACGGCAGCAATTCGGTAACCGGGTAGCCACTCCTGGGGCCCCTCAGCGAAGACGTCGACCAGATCGCCCTCATCGAAGCGAAGGGGAGCTTCCGCCCCAGGCGATGGGGCTGGTGATTCGCCAGCGGGCGGGGGTTCATCAGGGATCGCGCCCTGGGGCTGGTCGTCTGCAGTCGCGATCTGGGGCAGAGCCTCGACCTGGTTGCCCTCAGCATCGGCTCTGTCTCTGACCAGGGCCATGAGGCTTGAGGGGCGGTGCATGGTGGTCGAGGTGGCGTTGTTCTGAGCGGCCATGAGCTTTGAGGTTGATGGGGCCGCCGGGGGCGGAGAAAGCCCCGAGCCAGCAGCAGAAGTGGGTTGATTTGGGTGTTGTGCTGACCCCTGTGCCGGCCTGTGCGGGGGGGTCGACACGGTCACTTCCATTGGGCTGGAAGGGGAGTCAGCGACTGTGTCAGGCGTGTCGACCTTTTGGAGATATTCCCTAGGGGAGGGGGTCAGACGGACAGACGGACGGATCTGAGATCTGTCTGTCTGACCCTCCCTAGGGAGTACCTCTTTTTCCTTGACACGGTCGGCACAGTCTCTGACTTCGGTTGCGCCCCAGGGGGAGTGACCGTGTCGGGGGGTCGGCACAAGTCCGGCACAGGTCGACACAGGAATCTCCGGCTCCACCAGGAACCCGGCCGGAAGGTGATCCCCTGCTGCTGCTGCTCTCGCTGGGTTCTCGGAAGACGGCACAGGCTCGAAGCCGGCCACAGCGTTAGGGAGGCCGTAGCGCTTGCGTTGTTTCCTCCACCGCCACTGCCCTCCGTGGGTGGTGAAGTTGGCGGCAGTGACGGCTCGGCTCACCTCCTCGATCAGGTCCAACCGCTCCCTGCGGTCGCAGATCCCCTCCAGGTTTTTCCCTAGGGCCCGAAGGACCAGGTCGTGCTGGGTGATCCCGGCGAAACCGTCTCGAACAGGCAGGGCGTCCAGGGCGAGGTGGAGTTGTGGGGCATAGACGCTTTCAAACGAGGCCGCCCACGCTCGCTCCCTGAGTGCCGCCTCAAGGGGGTCTCCCTGCGGATAGAAGTTGATCCCACCGGCACTGGCCCACGTCATGACCGTGGCCCAGATCGAATCGCGATTGCGGGCGATCCAGCCGGGGTTGCAGGGATGCTGCACGAAGGCGATCCAGATCCTTCGGACCCCGGTGGGGTCATTGAGGATGCCGTGCTCCTCATTCGTCGTTCCCCACATCACGCAGCGGCGTGGGTGATTGGTCTTTTCCGTTTCGCCCTTGCGGGCCCATTGGTCATGTCGTCGCGTGACCAGCCCCTTCACCTCGCTGCTGTGCTTGCCGCGCAGCATCCGGTCGCACTCGTCGAAAACGAATTGCCAGCAGGAGGACAGCCGGATGAGAAACGGCCACTCCTCAAACTTCGGCACCCCTGACTCCGAGTCAGTCCAGCCGGTGTGTGGCACCAACGCTGTGATGGCCTCCGACTTGAGGAAGCCCTGTCCTCCCGACAGGATCAACACTTGGTCGTGCTTGTAGCCAGGCTGCAGCCCGCGCTTGAGGGCGCCGACGAGGTGACGGGCCAATGCATCCAGGGAGACGATGTCTTCATCAGCGATGCCGAAGGCGTGGCCGATCTCCTGCAGCGACAGCAGACGCGCTTCGGTGCTGACAGCGGCTGCCTGTAGATAGCGGGCGACAGGGTTGAAAGGGCTGCGATCACAGAGGTAACGAAGGACGCCTTCTGCGGTTCGCGGGTGGAACTCCAATCCGTAGCGATCAGCCAGGAACTGGTCGTACCGGGGGATAAAACGAGCGGAAACGTGTTCCCCGTCGATGACGGGCAGGTCTAGTAGCTCGTCTCGCTCAAAGGTGTGTCGCCTGCTGAGGAAGTCCTGCAACTCCTTCTTGGTCTTCGGATCTCGCTGCCCCCGCTGCTCCCCAGGCTCCTGCTGCTGCTCGACCACCAGGGGCTTGGGCTTGCCCTGCGCGATGGCCTGCTCGATTGCAGCGACACGCTCAGCAGCGGTGCCGGGGGCGTCATCAATCGAGCCCTTCTCGGGAATGTCCGTCCACGCCGCCACGGCAGGCAGGTGCATGAAGGGGAAGCCGACAGCAGCGGCACAGCGTGCGAGCTGATCGGCTTTATTGCGGCCGGTGTCGTCGTGGTCGCTCAGGTAGAGCATCCCGGCGACACCAGCGCTCAGCAGGTCCCGGAACCGGCGCTGGATGGACTGGTCCTTGTGGTCGTGGCCTGGCTGACTGACGGCGACCAGGCCACCTGCCTGCAGCCACCTGGCGCACTTCGGCCCCTCGGCAGCAGCGATCCACTGGCCCTGGGCGTGGTGGAGCAGCTCAGCGCCGAACAGCGACCATGGGTCAGAGCCAGCGGAATACTGAATCTTCCCGCTGGCGTCGCGGTGCCGTGGACGCTCGCCTTTGGACTTGAGCTGGCCGTCCTTACCGGGGCGGCTGCCGTCCTCCCATTCGGTCCACTGGTCTGGGCCGTAGGTGAGCTTGTGGCCGGCGGGGAGGTGATCAGGCGGTGCCTCAGGGAGCGGCTCTGGCAGTCGGGCCAGGGTGATGGACCCAGGTGGTGGGGATGCTGGCTCCTGCAGGCTGCTGGGCGCCCCTGGGGCCCTCTGGGGGCTGATGGTGGACGGGAGGCCCAGGTGCCGCTCAACCGCCTGGGCTGCCCGCTTGAAATCCCATTCCTTGACGGCCATCAGCAGGGCCATCCCATCACCAGCTCCAGCGGTTTTGCCTGGCCTGGCCGGGCACTGCCGACAGATCCAAGTGCCGTTGCCTGCCCTGTCGTCGAAGGTGAAGCGGTCGGTGCCAGCCCCGCAGATGGGGCAGCCATGCGGCTTGCCATCAAGCAGGTATGAATCGACCTTGCCGACGTTGGTCAGGATGTCGACCCAGTTCCCAACAGCGGCATTGACTGCCGAAAGACCCTCAGCTGTGGGAGAATTTACGGGTTGGCAGTCACAACGTAGCTCGGTTAGTCGAGCGGAAGCCCCGGAACGGTCGTCACCCGTCCGGGGTTTTTTATCGGCAGCCATCGCTTCAACCCTCCCCCGTGGAAGTGGTGGGCTGAGGCATTGGCATACGGCCTTCAGACGTGCAGTCCATTGGACTGAAAGGAGAGCTTCTGAGGCTGCGGATCTTGTTGCCGGATTCGATCAGCTCCCGCCGAAGATCGTCCGGCAGGTCGGGGCGAACTTGGGCGTAGTGAATCAGCGCGGACCGAAAGAGTCCTGAGACACTGATATTGCAATGGGCGGCTGTTGCATTAACAGCAGCGCGGAAGTCGACGGAGGACTTGATTTGCTGGACAACGCCAGAATCTTTCGTACGCCGACTCCGCTGGACGGTGGAAACCATCTAGCTGGAGGGGTTTGTACGCGATTGCAGGCGTTGCCTCCTCCCGTCGCGGTCGGTTGAAGGCTGACTTGGTATCAGCATACCCCATCAGTAGAGTCAGGTAAGTACCTCACCACCCCACTGATGGTGTCCGATCGACGCAGTGGTTTCAAGGTGAATCAGCCAGATGATCAAGATCCCCTCGGGGATTTGACCCGCGCCTTGGAGGACGGCAAGAAGACCAAGACCCCATCCGAGTTATGGCCCAGCAAATCCAGCGGATGGCAGGACCTGCTCTTGGACATGTCGCCGCTCTTCTCGGACGAAGAGCTGGGCAAGGACCAGGACAAGGACAAGGACAAGGAGCAGGACAAGGAGCAGGACACAGAGCACCTTTCCTTCCTCCCAATTGACCCATCGTCGATCTTCCCAACGCTGAAGCGCCGTGAGGTGGATTCCGGGGATCCAGCCACCTCCAAGGCTGCGTACTACTGTGAGGTGGTGAACCCAGGAGATCCAGCCGCCTCCAAGGCTGCATACGAGGAGCTGCTGGAGGCCCTTCGGAGATCTCAGCCAGACCGAGTGCAGCGGCTACAACGTGCTCTCGACGCCAAACAGATTGGGGATCTCAACGGACGACTCAGTGCAATCCGAGTTCACAAAACGGTGATGAACTGGGTCGCAGCAGCCTGCTGGGCCATCACATCCCCAAGGTGGATGAATGACCCAAGGAGTGCGCTCATCTTTGCCGCTGAGGGCGACTACGAATGGTGCTGCGCAGCCATTAATCAGGCCCTCGATCAGGCAAGGGATGATGGCTGGCTTCCTCTAGGGATAGAGCTGCCTCCAGCGCCTCCAGTGCTCCGCATCGAGGATGCACCGAACCACGGCCCAATCGGTGAGGCATGGCTCAGCCCAGGCTGCCGGGAGTTGGACGCTTCAATCCTTTTGCCTGCCCTCCATGTCGTCCAGCTGGGCATCCACGTCGTCTGAATCCTCAGGGCGCCTCTTCTTTCGCTTCGAGGTCGAACTCCACCTCGACCTCAATCGCATCCTTTCCCAATCGCATCCTGCTCAATCCGTTCCCCTCAAGGGCGGCCTCCAGCTCCTTTGAGGTGCTGTGCCTCACGTCGACCACCACCGGCACCACCTGGCGGCCTCTGGCCTGCTCCAGGCCTTCCCTGGGAAGTGGCTGATCGAATGCCCGCTCTGGGTTGACCATTCCCGTTTGCAGAGCCAACTTGCGTGCCTTCGGTGCCAGGGGCTGCCACTGGATTGGGCCATCACCAACGGACAGGCCGATCCGCTTCTCGATCCCATCGACTGTGACCCTCAGCCCGAGCTGCAGCAGGTGGGCATGAACTCGTCGGCGATCTTCCACCTTGTCTTCCCCGAGCGAGAACGTCCGCATCAGCCCCTGGATCTGGGCCCTGCCCTCCAGCCCCAGCTGCTCTCTGCTTGGCCCAGCCTGCAGGTGCTGCAGCCGGGCATCAGCAGTTGCCAGGCGTTTCCTGGCTTCAACCTCCTGGGCTTCCAGTTGCACCTGACGGCGGGCCAGCATGCCGACCACCGCTGAGTCGACTTCCCCTAGAAGGGCAGCTTGACCAGCTTGGAGAGCACGGCTGACCATGTCGATATCCCCCTGGGCGGTGGCCTGCTCACGGATGGCAGCAGCCAGTTCCGATTGCTTGCTGTCGGTGCCGCCGGATCCCAGGATCTCCAGCAGGGAATCGCTGCTGAGGCGGGTCAGGAGGTGGGCCTGGGCATCGACCAACCGCACCATGGGGGCACTGCAGCCCAGTCCCTTGTGGACCGAATGGCAACGAAGGTAACGACGATCCGGCCCCTGGAGGCTGCGGCCTTTCCCCGTCTGCAGTGCCCCCATGCTCGAGCCGCAGGAGCAGAAGGTGAGGCCCTGGCCGATCCAGTGGAGCTGGTCCGTCCTGCCCCGAACGAGCTTGGTCCGCTGCCGGATGGAGGCCAGCAGCGCTGCATGTTCGGCTGGGCTAAGCAGGGCCGGGTAGTAGTCCTCCTGGTCCGGCTCATAGGTGCGTACCGGCCGCCTAGGCAGCTGAGCTTGGGGAACGCCCTGACGCATCAAACGGGCGCACTCCTCCCGCCAGGATCTGGTCCTTGCCTGCAGGCCTGGTTCCACCACCCGTCGGGCACCGTGGATGGCTGGGTTCCCGACGATCTGCCCCACGCTGGAGCTGTTCCATGTTGATGCTGGCCTCGGCTCCCTTGACCCATTCTCCCCCCCCCGGCGGTTGGTCTTCCACCGTTCCTTCATTGCCTGACCGGGGCAGGGAACTCCCTCGGCATTGAGCTTCCGGGCGATGGAGGTGAAGCCCGTTGCCTCCGCCATCTTCAGGACCCGGCGGACCACCTCGGCGTAGGGGGTGAAGGCCCACTGGCCATCGGGGCCAAGTTCCAACCAACTCGGGGCCATCCCTGGATCGACAGCTTCACCTCTGCGGACGCGCTGGCGCTTCACTTCGTGGACGTGTTCCAGGCGCCTGGAAAGCTTCTGGGAGAACTCATGGCTGGCACCCAGGCACAGCAGGAGCTCGATCAGATCGATCTGGCCGGATCGCATCGACTCCCGGCTGTAGTCCTTGTTCCGGGAGATCACCGAGACAGTGACCCCTGCGTTCAGAAGGTCCTCGATCAGCACGGGCAGCACCTCCAGGGGGAACGCCCTGCTGAAGCGGTCCACGTCCTCGATCAGGAGCGCGACGGGCCCACCCCCGAACTGCCCGGCCTTCAGGTCCGCCAGGAAGCGGCCCAGGGCCCCGCTGTGGATGTTCTGGCCGCCGAAGGCTGAGATCCCCTGGTCGGCGTACCCATGCCCCTCCCAGAGGGTCCAGCCCCTGGCCTCGCAGTAGGCCTGGGGAGACGCCTGCTGCCTGGCTAGGCCGACACCGCCAAAAGCCTGTTCAGTACTGGAGACACGGCTGTAAGGGACGGCCAGCATGGGCAAGGATAGACCCGTTGCATTGAAAAGCTACCGTGCACGTAGGGCACCGCGAAGCTGCTCAGAGCAGTGGGGCGCGACGGATCAAAGGCCTCGATCGCGCGGATCAGCCCGAGGCAGCCCAGTTGCACCAGATCCTCGAGTGGCAGGCGGGTGCTCGCGCTCACGCGCCCAGCCACCTGGCGCACCAGGGGCAGGTTCAGCTCCACCAGACGGTTGCGCAGCCGGTGGTCAGCGCTGCTGTGAAAGCGCTGAAGCAGGTCGGCATTGCGGCTGTGGAGGTCCTGGTCCTGGTGAGGCTGGGGGCGTGGATCTGGCATGGCGGGGACAGCGGTGGGTCCGTGGTTCCACCCTCTGCCGAGCGGCCCTGGCCGCGCTTCACCCCAACCGGGGAACGGTCCTCCCCCAGATGGGTGATTGGGCCGGCCGTTTCAGTGGGCCGGCGTGCGGGCCAGGCGCGACTCCAGACCCGCCCAGGCCAGCAGGGCAGGCCACTGGCGCACCTGCTCATACACCCGGCCATGGCCGTCGGGATTGAGATGCAGGCCATCGGCGCTCAGCAGCCGACTCCAGTGGGGATCATCCAGCAGAGGCTCCAGCAGCGGCAGGAAGGGCACATCGGCCTCCAGGCAGGCCTCCTCCAGCAGGCACTCGTACTGGCGCACCGTGGCCAGCTGATACCAGAGGCAACCGGCGAAGGGCATCGCCGCCTCATCCACCGGCGTCAGCCCCAGCACCAGCACCGGAGCCAGCCGCACCGCCTCCCGCAACAGCTGCTGCAAGCCGAAGAGGAAAGCCTCCGGCGCCAGCTGGTGGCGCCCATCGGGACGACCGACCCGGGCCGTGTCGTTCAGACCGACGCTGATCACAATGCCCTGGGGGGCCTGACGGCGCAGCTCGCCCCGGCAGCCCACCTCCCCATGCAGGCGGGTCGCCAGCCGCTCGAGGCCATCGCCGCGAACCCCGAGGTTGTAGAGCACGGGCCCTTCTGGCAGACCCATCCAGTGGCGCCGCAGCCGCTCGCACCAGCCGCCGCCATCGGGATCCCCCCAGCCGTAGACACCGCTGTCCCCCAGCACGATCAGCTTGCGTGGTGTCGGGGTTTCGGCCATGGGCTTGGGCGTCAGGCCGCCAGCAGGCGCCGGCGGAGGCGGTCGCTGAGATCTTCCCCCACCAGGGTGAGCACCACGTAGACCGCCACCAGGGCGATCAGCTGATCGATCGCGAAGGAACTGAGGGCCTCCAGCAGCAGGCTGCCCAGCCCCGCCGCCCCCACCAGACCCACCACCACCGTTTCGCGCAGGATCACATCGGCGCGGTAAGCGCCATAGGCCAGGTAAGAGCGGGCCAGGGCGCTGAAGCGGCCGTAGAGCAGGGCGAGCCGCGGGCCGGTGCCGGCGGCCCCCAGGGCCTCCTCCGCCAGCACAGAAGCCGACTCCTCGGCCTCCAGAAGCAGGCGGCCGAGGACGCCCAGGTTGTGGAAGGCCAGGGCCAGGGCAGCCGTGAGCACTCCCGGTTGCAGCACAAACAGCAGCAGCAGGGCCGTGAGCGGTGGTGGCCAGAGCCGCCCCAGGGCCCAGATGGCCTGCATCAGCACCCGGCCCCAGGGCCAGGGGGCCATCAGCAGCAGCAGCAGCGGTGCGCTGCCCACCGCCAGGGCGGCCGCCAGCAGGGTGAGCCCCAGGGTGGAGCCGATCAGCGAGGGCCAGGGCAAGGCCGCCACCGCCGGCCAGTCGGCTGACCAGGGGGGCAGGGGCTGGAGCTGCCCCAGCTGCAGAGGGTTGACCCCCAGCGCCATGGCCACCAGCACCAGCACCGGCAGCAGCAGCACCAGGCCGAAGGCCACCTCCCGACCACCACGCCCGACCGAGCGGTGCGTCAGGCCGAAGCGGGCCGGCATCGCCCAGCGCCGCCGCAGGCCCCGCAGCAGGGCCTCCAGCGCGAGCATCACCAGCAACAGCAACCACAGACCGCTCCAGAGCTCGTGAAACTGCAGCGACTGGAGGGTGAGACGCAGATCGGTGCCCAGCCCGCCGAGGCCGAACACCCCCAACAGGGTGGCGCTGCGCAGGGCGCACTCCAGCCGGTAGCCGCCATAGCTGAGCACTCCAGGCTGCAGGGCCGGCCCCAGGGCGGTGAGCAAGGCCGGCCCCGCCGGTGCTCCCGCCAGGCGCAGGGCCTCCAGACCCTTGGTGGGCAGGGCATCGAGCAGATCACTCACCACCCGCGCCACCAGGGCGGCGTAGGGGATGGTGATCGCCAGCACCGCCACCACCGGCTGGAGACCGAGCAGCTGCAACAGCAGCAGACCCCAGAGCAGCTCATGCACCGCCCGGGGCACCGCCAGCAGCCGGCGCATCCACTCCGCCGGCAGGGCGCTGCCAGTGGCTGTCCGCCAGACCGTGCGGGAGCTGAGCACCCCGCCCAGCAGCCCCAGCGCCAGGCTCAAGGCCCAGCCGAGCAGGGCGATGCCCACGGTGACCCCCAGGCCGGAGAGGGCGGAACCCAGCACCTGAGGGTCCAGGGACGGGCTGAAGGCCGCCCGGGCGAACTGGCCGATCAGGTCCCAGCCACCGCCGTGGAAGACAGCAGGGAGCACCAGCAGCACCGGCAGCCAGACCAGGGCGGGCAGCAGGGGGAGCAGTGGAGGCGCCAGGCGCAGCTGCCGCCAGGACCGGGCGGGGATGGCCGTCATGCCTCGGACCGGTAGAGCGCCGCCAGCTGGGAGCCGGTCAGCTCCGACGGGGAAGCATCCAGCACCACCCGGCCCTGACGCAGGGCCACCACCCGATCGAAGCCATCGAGCAGATCGGGCCTGTGCAGGCTGAGCAACAGGGCCCGCCGTCCCCGGGCCTGCTCCAGCAACAAGCCCAGCAGCTCCCGCGCCAGCCGCGGATCAAGGTGGGCCAGGGGTTCGTCGGCCAGCAACAGCAGCGGATCCTGCCGCAGCAGCCTGGCCAGGGCCAGGCGCTGGCGCTGGCCGCCCGAGAGGGCGGTCACGGGCTGCCCCAGCAGGAGGGCGCTGAGATCGACCCTCTCGAGAACCGCTGCATTGGCGGCGGTGTCGAGGGGCAGCACCAGGTTGAGCAGGGCCCGCGGCCAGCCCCAGCGGGCCAGCCGCGAGGCGTTCAGGTTCTGCTGCACCGTCAGCTCCTCGATCAGGCGCAGGTCCTGCCAGAGGGTGCCGATCAACGCCTGCTGCCGCCGGCGCCGGCGCCTCGAGCGCGCTGGGGCCACGCCATTCCAGAGCACTTCGCCGGCGTCGGGCCTGAGCAGGCCGTTGGCCACGGCCAGCAGGGTGCTCTTGCCCGCGCCGCTGGGGCCCACCAGGGCCACACGCTCACCAGGCCTGAGCTGCAACGACACCTCCATGAGCCTGGGGGCCATGCGGCCCGGCACCTGGATGGCGCGCAGCTCCAGAAGAGGACGGTCGGGTGAGCTGATCACGGCAGGGGGATCGATCCGGTGAGGACGGGACACGATCAGCCCGTGGCGTCCCCGGGATCAGGGAGCAGGGTCTGGAGAGCATTCTCCAGATCCACACGCTGGGCAGGATCGCCCACCAGGCGGAGATCGCCGCTGCGGGGCCACCAATTCAGCCGGATGTTGGTCTCCTCGTCGTCGAGAACGTACATCTCGAACGCCCCTTGGTGCACCCAGTGGCCGGGTTGCCCGAGCTGGGCGACGAGGGCCTGAAGCTCCTCCAGACTGCCGTTGAAGCGCATGCCACCGCCGGGACCTGGCCTCAGGCTAGGGGGGCACGAGATCCGTGGCTCAGCGGATCTTGCCGATCTGGCGGCCCACCTTCTCGATGGCTGCGTACTGGCTCACCGGAGCGGGGATGAACTTCTGGGCACCGAACAGCTCCAGGATCCGGGCCTGTTGCGGATTGCTGCGGCGCAGCCCCACAAAGGCCTTCTGCAGCTTGTTGGTGAAGCCCTTGCCGAACCGTTGATCCAGATTGGGTTGGGCAATCCAATGGTAATCGGGATAGCCGGGGGTGCGCCAGATCACGGCCACCCTGCGGCGATCGGCCTTGCCGGAGCGCAGGTTGCTCTTCCAGACCTGCTCATTGACCGCACCGGCCTGGTAAGCACCGCTCTGCACCAGGGCGATGGTGGCGTCGTGGCTGCCACTGAAGCCTGGGGCACCACCGGCGAAATCCCTCAGCTTCACGCCGGCCTGGTTGAGGTAGTACTGCGGCATCAGCCGCCCGGAGGTGGAACTCTCCGAGCCGAAGGTGAAGCGCTTGCCCTTCAGTTCCGCCAGGCCCTTGACGTTGCGCAGGGGCTTCAGCCCAGCCGAGGTGTTGGCGATGAACACGCTGTGAAAGGAGGCGTCGATGTCGCGCTGGGCGATCACCCGGGCGCCCGGCTTCTGCAGACGGGCCTGCACGCCGGTGAGGCCACCGAACCAGACCAGATCCAGATCACCGGTTCGGAAGGCGCTCACCGCCGCCGTGTAGTTGGTCACGGGCACGTACTTGACGGGCACCTTCAGCTGTCGGCTGAGCTCAGAGGCCACGAGCCCGTAGAGGCGGTTGAGCTTCTCCGGGTTCTGATCGGGGATGGCGCTGATGCGCAGCTGCTTTTGCCGGGCCTGGGCACCGGCGAGCAGGGGCGCAGCCCGCTGCAGCTGCGGCGGCAGCGCCGCCGGCGCCAGAGCCAGGGCCAGACCAGCCAGCAGAGCCAGGCGGAAGCCGACTGGCGGGCGGCGACGGAAGTCCAGAGGGGTCAAGGAGGATCAGAGGGTGGAGAGGAAGCGGCCGAACCTGTTCAGACCATCGCGAATGGTGGTGGACGAGGCGGCGCAGGAGAGGCGCACACAGCGGTCATCACCGAAGGCGACCCCCGGCACCAGGGCCAGGCCCACGTCGTTGAGCAGCCGGTTGCAGAACGTCATCGAATCGAGCCCGTGGGCGCTCACATCCGGGAAGGCGTAAAAGGCGCCTTCCGGCGGCCGCAAGGTGAGTCCCGGCAGGGAGGCGAGGCCCTCGTGGAGCAGGGCCCGCCGCTCAGTGAACTGCCGGGCCATCGCCGCGACGCAGTCACGCGGGCCGCTCACCGCCGCCAGGGCGCCGAACTGGGCGAAGGAGCAGACGTTGCTGGTGCTCTGGCTCTGCAGAGCGATCGCGGCGCGGACCACGGCGGCGGGTCCAGCCAGATATCCCAGCCTCCAGCCGGTCATGGCCCAGCCCTTGGCGAAGCCATTGACGATGAACACCCGATCGCTCAGATCGGGTGCCACCGCCGCGAAGCTGTGGTGCCGGTGGCCGGGGGCGAGCAGGAACTCGTAGATCTCGTCACAGACGACAGCCACCTGGGGATGACGACGCAGCACGGCCGCGATCGCCTCCAGCTCCAGGCGACTGAAGACCATGCCGGTGGGGTTGGACGGACTGTTGAGCACCAGCAGGCGACTGGCCGGGGTGATCGCCGCTTCCAGTTGCTCAGGATCAAGCCGGAACCCGTGCTCGGCGTCGCTGGGCAGCAGCCGCACGCTGGCCCCTGCCAGCTGCACCATCTCCGGGTAGCTCAGCCAGTAAGGGGCGGGCAGGAGCACCTCATCCCCGGGGCCCAGCAGCACCTGGAAGAGGTTGAACAGGGCCTGCTTGCCGCCATTGGTGACCAGCACCTGCTCCGCCTGGGTGGGGACGCCGTTTTCCTCACTGAGCTTGCGGGCGATCGCCTCGCGCAGGGCCGGCTCTCCCGCGGCCGGGCCATAGCGGGTGGCTCCGCCCTCGAGGGCCTCGCTGGCGGCCTGGCGGATGAAGGCCGGGGTATCGAAATCGGGCTCGCCGGCACTGAGACTGCAGACGTCCTGCCCCTCGGCGCGCAACTGCCTGGCACGGGCAGCAATGGCCAGGGTGAGCGAAGGCTGCAGGGCTTCGGCCCGGGCCGAGAGCTTCAACGGGCGGGGCATCGGCGGGGGCGCGGCCAAAGGCCGCAGCGCGAAGTGGCCGCAACGGGCCACGGCGCTCCGAAAGAGAAGCGCCAGGGAGATCAAGCATCCTGCCTGACGCCCATCCTGGGAAAGGTTCGAGCGGGCACCGTCGGGCCTGACAGCTGGACAGTTGCCCCCAGCTGCGGCGAGCGTGGGTGCTGATCCGCAGGCAAGGGCGTGGAGGGCGATTCAGGGGCAGCGCTGCAACAATTCGCGCGTGATTGCGCCAACTGCCGTCGCTGCCCCCTGGCCGAGGGCCGGCAGCAGGTGGTGGTGAGCCGGGGGAATCCCCGTGCCGCCCTGATGGTGATCGGAGAGGGACCAGGCGCCCAGGAAGACGCCACGGGCTCCCCATTCGTGGGCAGGGCCGGCCAGCTGCTCGACCGGATGCTGGCCAGCGTGGGCCTCGACAGCAACCGCGACGCCTACATCTGCAATGTGGTGAAGTGCCGGCCACCCGACAACCGCAAACCCACCCCCCAGGAGATGGCCGCCTGCCTGCCCTGGCTGCTGCAGCAGGTGGAACTGGTGCAACCGAAGCTGGTGCTGCTGGCCGGCGCCACCGCCGTGGAAGGGGTGCTGGGCATCAAAGGAGGGATCACCCGCCTGCGGGGCCAGTGGCGTCCCTGGCAGGGGCGGTGGTGTCTGCCGATCTTTCACCCCTCCTATCTGCTGCGCAATCCCTCACGGGAGCCCGACACTCCCAAGTGGCACACCTGGCAGGACCTCAAGGCGGTCAGAGCGCGTCTTGACCAGCTCGAGACCGCCCCAGCCCATGCTCAGGATTCGTCAGGCGCCCCCTGATCTGTGGCAGGGTTAGCCCACTTCCCGGCCCCCTGGCGATGACCGGCACCCTCGCCCGCCCCGACACCAGCCATCCGGGCCTCCCCGCCGACTGGGCCAGCAACCCCCGCTACGACACCCTGATCCGCCGCCGCAAGACCCGCAGCGTGCGGGTGGGTGACGTGTGGGTGGGCAGCGAGCACCCGGTGGTGGTGCAGTCGATGATCAACGAGGACACCCTCGACATCGAGGGCGCCACGGCCGGCATCCGCCGCCTGCATGAGGCGGGCTGCGAGATCGTGCGGCTCACGGTGCCCTCCCTGGCCCATGCCAAGGCGGTGAAGGAGATCCGCAAGCGCCTCGAAGACACCTACCAGCCGGTGCCGCTGGTGGCCGATGTGCACCACAACGGCATGAAGATCGCCCTGGAGGTGGCCCAGCACGTCGACAAGGTGCGCATCAACCCGGGCCTGTATGTGTTCGACAAGCCCGATCCCAACCGCACCGAGTTCACCCCCGAGGAAGTGGCGGCGATCGGGCAGCGGATCCAGGCCACGCTCGAACCGCTGGTGAGCCTGCTCAAGGAGCAGGACAAGGGCCTGCGCATCGGCGTGAACCACGGCTCCCTGGCCGAGCGGATGCTGTTCACCTATGGCGACACGCCCCTGGGCATGGTCGAGAGCGCCATGGAGTTCATCCACATCTGCGATCGCCTCGACTTCCACAACATCGTGGTGTCGATGAAGGCGTCGCGGGCTCCGGTGATGCTGGCCGCCTACCGGATGATGGCCGACCGCATGGACGCAGGCGGGTTCCACTACCCCCTGCACCTGGGCGTCACCGAGGCGGGCGACGGCGACTACGGCCGGATCAAGAGCACTGCCGGCATCGCCACCCTGCTGGCCGAGGGCCTGGGCGACACGATCCGGGTGTCGCTCACCGAGGCGCCCGAGAAGGAGATTCCTGTCTGCTATTCGATCCTGCAGGCCCTGGGCCTGAGGAAAACGATGGTGGAGTACGTGGCCTGCCCCAGCTGCGGCCGCACCCTGTTCAACCTGGAGGAGGTGCTGCACGTGGTGCGCAACGCCACGGCCCACCTCACCGGCCTCGACATCGCCGTGATGGGCTGCATCGTCAACGGCCCCGGCGAGATGGCCGACGCCGACTACGGCTACGTGGGCAAGACCCCGGGCACCATCTCCCTCTACCGCGGCCGCGACGAGATCCGCCGGGTGCCGGAGGCCGAGGGGGTGGAGGCTCTGATCAACCTGATCAAGGAGGACGGCCGCTGGGTCGATCCCTGAGATCCGGCGCTCAGCTGCTGGCGGTCACATCCGGACTTGACTGTGACCGGCCCCGATGCCTCGCCCTTGCCGGGGACCCAGGCTAGCTTGATAAGACAGTCAAGCTCCAGGAACGCAGCCAATGGGCAGGGGACGCACCGGCATCGCCATTCTCGCCGGACTCGGTGCCTGCACCACAGCCGTGATCGTCGGCACCGACTGGCTGGGCTCCCCGAGCGCCGCCTCCCTGATCACCGACAGTCCCAAGGAGGTGATGGATCAGGCCTGGCAGATCGTCTTCCGCGACTACCTCGACACCACCGGCAAATACACCCCGGAGCAATGGCGCAAGCTCCGTCGCGACCTGCTGGCCAAGAGCTACGGCAGCACCAAGGAAAGTTACGAGGCGATCCGGGGGATGCTGGGCACCCTCGACGATCCCTACACCCGCTTCATGGATCCGCGGGAGTTCAAGGAGATGCAGATCGACACCTCCGGAGAACTCTCCGGGGTGGGCATCCAGCTGAGCCTCGACAAGGACAGCAAGGAACTGGTGGTGGTCTCACCGATCGATGGCTCACCGGCCTCGGCGGCGGGCGTGCAGCCGAAGGATGTGATCGTCTCGATCGACGGCAAGAGCACCAAGGGCATGACCACCGCGGATGCGGTCAAGCTGATCCGCGGCCAGGCCGGCACCAAGGTGACCCTGGAGTTGCGTCGCCGCAAACAGGTGGTCACGGTGCCTCTCACCCGGGCCCGGATCGAGCTGCATGCGGTCGAGCACCAGATCAACAGCGGCCCCGACGGCGTCAAGGTGGGCTACATCCGCCTCAAGCAGTTCAACGCCAACGCCGCCAAGGACATGCGCGCCGCCCTGCGCGAGCTGGAGCAGAAGGGAGTTCAGGGCTATGTGCTCGACCTGCGCAGCAACCCGGGCGGTCTGCTGATGGCCAGCGTCGAGATTGCCCGGCAGTTGCTGGATGAAGGCATCATCGTCTCCACCAGAACCCGGGACGGCATCCAGGACGTGCGCCGGGCCAATGGTCGTGCCCTGACCAAGTCACCGATCGTGGTGCTGGTGAACGAAGGATCCGCCAGTGCCAGCGAAATCCTCTCCGGTGCCCTGCAGGACAACAAGCGGGCCGTGCTGGTCGGTCAGAAAACCTTCGGCAAGGGCCTGGTGCAGTCGGTGCGCGGACTCTCCGATGGATCCGGCATGACCGTCACCATCGCCAAATACCTCACCCCCAGCGGCCGAGACATCCACAAGCACGGCATCGCCCCGGATGTCTCGGTGAAGCTCAGCGAAGAGGAAGCCGCCAAGCTCAAGCTCGAAGATCTGGGAACCACCAAGGATGTTCAGTACCGCGCCGCTGAATCCACCCTGGTGAAAAAATTGCGGGCCACCAGCGCTTCAACGACCACATTCAATCCCACCAGCGCCAACCTGCCAGCCGCTCTGGGAACTCCTGCCGTCGCCACCCCTTAGGTCTGCAGACCGGCCTAAACCGATTCAGGAGACGGGCTGCATCAGACCGCCGCCGGGGCTGGAGTCGTCGTCGTCGTTTTCCTTGTCGTTCTGGAACAGGGCGAACAGACCGAGGGCCAGCACGCTGATCAGAGCCGAGACAAGGGTGTAGCCGCTCTGGAGCTCTGCCGTCAGGCCGCCGGTACCACCCACCAATTCACCCATGTTTACGTTTCAGGTCACAGCACTGTAACGAACTTTTGCGGAGATGAGACAAAAGACAATCTGAAGCCTGCCCGCAGCCGGACACGGGGCCTCACACCGCCAGCACGGCGGCGTTATTTGCGGCCGCCTGCTCCTGCCGCTGGGCATCGGTGAGGCCATCCGCCCCGGGGATCTGCTCGGCCATTGCCGCCAGCCACTCCTTGAGGGTGTCCAGCTGGCGCTCGGCCGCCAGCACATTCAGGCCGCGGGCCAGCACCTTGGCTGTGCTGCCGCCGCCGCCCTGATACACCAGCCGGCCGTGAAGGTGCTGGGGAAGACCCTGGCGCAGCAGGCGGAACGCTGGTTCCTCCATCGGTGTTTCCAGCACGATGTTGGGCTTCTCCAGGCGGATGCGCGAGAAGCCGCAACGCCGCGCCAGCAACTTCAGCTCCATCAGCTGCAGCAGACTGGCCACCGGTGATGGGAGGGCTCCGTAGCGATCCACCCAGTCGGCGGCCAGCTGCACCAGCTCCTCACGGGCCCGACAGTCGGCGGCGGCGCGGTAGGCGGCCATCTTCTCGTCGCTCTCGGGGATCCAGTCCGCGGGAATGAAGGCGGTGATCGGCAGATCGATCTGGGCTTCCTCCACCACCGGGATGTCCTGGCCCTGAATCTCGGCGAGCGATTCCTGCAGCATCTCCATGTAGAGATCGAATCCGATCACTTCCATCTGGCCGCTCTGCTCCACCCCCAGCAGATTGCCCACACCGCGGATCTCCATGTCGCGCATGGCCAGCTGGTAGCCGGACCCCAGCTGGGCGAATTCCTGAATCGCCCGCAGCCGCTGCCGTGCTGCTTCACTCAGTGATGCATCACCGGGATAGAACAGCCAGGCATGGGCCTGGATTCCGCTGCGGCCCACCCGGCCTCGCAATTGATAGAGCTGGGCGAGGCCGAACTTGTGGGCGTCCTCCACCAGGATCGTGTTCACCCTTGGGATGTCGAGCCCGCTCTCGATGATCGTGGTGCAGAGCATCACGTCGGCCTCTCCGGCGTTGAAGGCCACCATCGCGCTCTCCAGCTCCCCCTCAGCCATCTGGCCGTGGGCCACCAGCAGTTTCAGGCCCGGCAGCATCTCGCGCAGCACTCCAGCCACCTCCTCGATCCCCTCCACCCGCGGCACCACGTAGAACACCTGGCCGCCTCGGTCGAGCTCCTGGCGGATGGCGCTGCGCACCGCCTCCTCATCGAGGGCCGCCAGGTGGGTCTTGATCGGCCGGCGCAGGGGAGGCGGGGTGGTGATCAGGCTCATCTCACGCACCCCCGAGAGACTCATGTAGAGCGTGCGCGGAATGGGTGTGGCCGAGAGGGTGAGCACATCCACGTCCTTTCTCAGCGCCTTGATCTTCTCTTTCTGATTCACCCCGAAGCGCTGTTCCTCATCCACCACCAGCAGTCCGAGCTTCTCGAAGTGGGTGCTCTTGCCCAGCAGCTGGTGGGTGCCCACCACCACGTCCACCTTTCCATCCTTGAGGCCATCGAGGATCGTCTTGCGCTCGGCGGCGGTGCGGAAGCGGTTGAGCAGGGCCACCTTGAGCGGGTAGGGAGCGAAGCGCTCGCTGAGGGTGCGCCAGTGCTGCTGCGCCAGCACCGTGGTGGGGGCCAAAAGGGCACATTGCCTGCCGGCCGTCACCGCCTTGAACACCGCGCGGATCGCCACCTCGGTCTTGCCGAAGCCCACATCCCCACACACCAGCCGGTCCATCGGCTCGGGCTTCTCCATGTCGCGCTTGACGTCGGCGATCGCCTTCACCTGATCAGGCGTGGGCTCGTAGGGGAAGGAGTCCTCCAGCTCCCCCTGCCAGGGGCCATCGGGAGGGAAGGGGAAACCATCGGCCTGCTGACGCTCCGCATAGAGCTTCACCAGGTCCATCGCCACCTTGCGCACCGCCTTGCGGGCGCGCTCCTTGGCCCGGCTCCAGGCCACACCGCCCATGCGGTTCAGCTCCGGCGGGCTGTCGGTGCTGGCGCGGAACCGCCCCAGGCTGCCCAGCTGGTCGGCGGCCACCCGCAGCAGCCCGTCGGCGTACTGCACCACCAGGTAATCGCGCGACTCAGCGCTGATCGCCAGTTTCTCCAGCCTCAGAAAGCGGCCGATGCCGTGGTTGCGGTGCACCACGAAGTCGCCGGGGCGCATCTTGTTCGGGTCCACCGTGCGGCTGGCCGCCTTGCGGCGCCGGCGCACGTAGCCCGAGGCGGTCAGGCTGTGCTGGCCGAAGAACTCCCGGTCGGTGAGCAGCACCAGCCGCCAGGCCGGCAGCTGCAGCCCCTCCAGCTCGGCGGTGCCGCGCAGCTTCAGGGCCACCGGGGTGGCCTGCTCGATCAGGCGCTCGATCGCCGGAAAATCGTGGGGGTTGGGCACGAAGCGGGCCGGGCAGTCGTGCTCCTCCAGCAGCGCCACGGCCCGGCTGGGCTGGGCTGACACCAGCCACACCCGCGACTTCTCCTGCTGGTAGCCCTTCACCAGGGCTGCCAGGCGACCGAAGGCGTTGGGGTGGGCCGGCACCGGGCGGCTGGCCAGATCGAAGCTGTTGGGGTGCCGGTCGCTCTCGTGCAGCTCCGCCAGATCGAAGCCGGGGAAGCGATCGGCCGCCGCCAGGGCCTCGCTCACCGGCCTGTGCAGCGAGGGCGGCAGGGAGTCTGGAGGCAGCGAGGCACTGACCTCGGCGTGGTGGCCGCTGGCGTGATCGAACCACTGCTGGCCATGGGCTAGGCCCTGGCGCCGCTCATCCACAGCGATCAGGGTGGAGCCGGGCAGATAGTCGAGCAGGGAGGCCGGCTGCTGCCAGGCCAGGCCCAGCAGCCGGCGCATCCCCTCGGGTGTGCCTCCCTCGAGCAGCTGCTCAAGGGCCTCAGCGGCGAGCAGCTCCGGCAGAGCCTCCGGCATCGACTCGCGCAGGGCATCAGCGATCAGCGGGGCATAGCCGGTGGGGGTGAGGCGCACCGCCTCGATCGCGTCGAGGGAGCGCTGGGTGGCGGGATCGAACTCCCGCAGCTTCTCCAGGTCCTCCCCGAAGAACTCCAGCCGTACCGGCAGCTCGGCACTCACCGGGAAGACATCGACGATGTCGCCGCGGCGGCTCCAGCTGCCCTCCTGCTCGATCGTCGGCACCCGCTCGTAGCCCAGACGGGTGAGGGTGTCGGCCAGCTGCTCGAGGTCGACGCTGCTGCCCTTGCGCAGGCTCAGGCAGCGGGCGGCCAGGGCGGCCGGCGGCGGCAGGTGGGGCTGCAGGGCTCGCTCGGTGGCCACGATCGCTCCTGACCACGGCCGGCCGCTGCCGTCGATCAGCTCGCTGAGCACCTGCAGCTGGCCCCAGGTGATCTCGCTGGTGGGATCAAAGGGTTCATAAGGGGAGCCCTCGCTGGTGGGGTAGAGCTGAGCTGTGGGCCAGCCCATCAGCTCAAGCAGGGCGGCCCAGCGACCAGCCTCCTCAAGGGTGGGCACGATCACCACCAGGGGCCTGGTGCTGCGACGGGCGAGGGCACTGGCGATCAGCGCCCGTGCTGCCCGGCCGGCTCCACTGAGGCGCAACCGCTCGGGGCGCCCGCTGCGCTCCAGCACCTCCCCGGTGAGGGGCACCTGCTCGAGCTGGCGCACCAGGGCGGTGAGGGGCATCGGAGGGCAGGCGGGCTCGGGGATCGATCTTCGCAAGCGGGGGCATCGGCCGCGGCCCG
The DNA here is from genome assembly GCF_025128255.1 of Synechococcus sp. CS-205. Lineage (NCBI taxonomy): Bacteria > Bacillati > Cyanobacteriota > Cyanophyceae > Synechococcales > Synechococcaceae > Synechococcus > Synechococcus sp. CS-205. The sequence goes on along the minus strand of NZ_JAHLZB010000004.1, from coordinate 55,194 downwards.
CCGCCAACTTCTCCTCCAGGCGCTATGACCAGAGTCCGGAAGCCGGCTGTTCCGGCCTCCGTCTGCAGCACATGGCGCCGTCATGAGCAAGGCCCGCCGCCCATCGCGCCGATCCCGTCCAGTCCGCCTCCCACGGGGATCAGGGCCCAGATCAAACGGGCCAGGGCGCCTGGCCCCTGTGCTGATGGGTCTGGCGATCAGCACAGGAGGAGGTCTGGCGGCCCTGGCACTGCTCGCCCCCCTGACCAGACGCACCGACACCCTCCTGGCCCTGCAGGACCTCACGTTCCAGCTGCAGGAGGTGGTGCTCGCCAGCCGTCCGGCGCCGCCGCGGCCCGGCGATCGGGTGCTCAGCCGCTCTGATCTGCCCTGGCTGCAACAGCAACTGAAGACGGCTGACCTGACCTGGCTTCCGCGGGCCGAACCCCTTGGCGATGGACGAATCCGCTACATCTACAAACGTCGTCTAGACGATCCAGCCCTGTCCATCGCGCAGATCGAGGACCTGCGACGCAATCCCCCCAGCCACGAAGCCGAGCGTGCGGCCATCGCAGACCTGCTGACCATGCTCGAGCGGGTGGGGGTGCAGGTGGTGATCGGCGCGCCCCGCAAGGCCCGGGCCGCCGGGGAATGGGAACCGTCGGCCCGCACCCTGCGCCTCCGCCCCGATGTGATCGAGAAGGGCAGCGTGGAGTTCGCCCGGGTGCTCAACCATGAGGCGATCCACGTGGCCCAGAGCTGCCGGCACGGAGGACTGGGAGCCCGGCCCAGGCTGCTGGGTCTCTCGATGGTGCTGGATCCGATCAGCCAGCGCCACCTGGAGGATCCCGTGTATGCCAGGGCCAGCCCCTCCGAGATCAGCCTGGAGCGGGAGGCCTACGCCAACCAGAATCAGCTCAGCCTGGGGCCTGCCCTGCTGGCGAGGGAGTGCCCTGCTCCTGGCTGGAGGCCGTGGGCTCCTCCAGCCGCTGCGCCAGCAGCTCGTTGAAGCGCAGCAGGTCATCGTCGCTGAGCTGCTGGCGGCTGGCCAGACGGAACTCGCGCTCCAGCATTGCCCGACCCTCGGCAGGTCCCCAGCCCAGACGCGCGAGCAGTGCGTCGGAGCGGCGCAGGAGGTCGGGGCGGCGCATGGGCAGGGGGGCGCTGGCCGGATCCATGCCAGGCTCCAACCGACGCAGGACCCCGAGGTAGGCCAGCAGATCGGCATAGCGGATCAGACGGCTGCGGCTGGGATGGCCGAAGGCGCGCTGCAGGTAGATCGACTCCTGATCCCGCTCCCAGCCGAGCTGACGCAACAAACGCTCCAGCTCCGCCAGCTCCTCGCTCCAGTCGTCGGGATCAGCCGGGGGTTCGACCTCAGGGCCGGCGACTCCGCCTTCGGAGGCGCTGGGTTCAGCAGACGCGGCAGGCGCGGGAGGTGCCGGTGGGACCGGCGCTGGCCTGACGTCTGACTGCGTTGCAGGAGGCGGCGCAACCTGGGAGGACGTCTCCAGCCGTTGCAGCAGCCGCTGCAGAGCCCGGTCCTCGGCGGCTTCGGCCGTGGGTGCTTCCCCCAGGGCGCTGCCCAGGCATCGCCCTCCCTCCCAGGCGCTCACGGCCACCACCCGCTGGCCGGATTCGGCATGGGCCAGTCGTGCCCGAAGCTGCATCGCGGAGGAGCCGGTGGTGGGGACTTTCTAGAGTGGCGCCACCGAACCCGCTGCACGCCAATGGAAGCGGAGTCGATCTCCTCCCTCACCCCCCTGCTGGAAGAAGCGGATCAGTGGGGGGAACTGTTGCTGCTGCTGCCGCTGCTGGTGGCGCTCGAGGCGGTGCTCTCCGCCGACAACGCCATAGCCCTGGCCGCCATTTCACGGCGGCTGCACGATCCGGCCCGCCAGCGCCAGGCCCTGAACCTCGGTCTTGGCCTGGCCTTGCTCTTCCGCCTGGGGTTGATCCTGCTGGCGCGCTGGGTGCTCAACTTCTGGCCCCTGCAGCTGGCTGCCGCCGCCTACCTGCTCTGGCTGAGCGGCAGCAACCTGCTGCGGCCAGGCGAGGGGGCCGCCGACGACGAGCCGGTGCCTGTGGCGGCCGTCAAAGCTTCCGCCGCCGGCCAGCATCCCTCCGAGGGCCTCGCGGCTCAGCCCGGCACTGGTGGACTGGGGGCCGTGGTGATCACCCTGGCCGTCACCGACCTGGCGTTCTCTCTCGACAGCGTGGCGGCTGCGGTGGCCGTGAGCGATCGGCTCTGGCTGGTGATGACTGGCGGGGTGATCGGGGTGATCGCCCTCCGCCTCACCGCGGAACTGTTCATCCGCTGGCTGGGGCTCTACCCCAACCTGGAGCGGGCGGGTTATCTGGCGGTGGGGCTGGTGGGCCTGCGGCTGCTCCTTCGCCTCGGGCTGCCCCAGCTGGTGCCGCCGGAGTGGACCCTGCTGCTGCTTGTGGGCGGTCTCTTCCTCTGGGGCTTCTCCAGGCGTGTGAGCGGCGATGCCGGTGAGGTGAACCCCTGAAGCCCCTGCGCGTCGAACTCCGCCAGGCCGGCAGCGGCCACCTGCTGGCCCAGCTCGAGCTCGATGAACTGGGCGAGATTCCCCTGCCAGGCCGTTGGTTTCTCCATGGCGGCAACAGCTTCCTTGTGCTGCAGCGCCATCACCGGTATCAGTTGCGCAATGGTCGCTACGAGCTGGCCGGTGTGGCCCTGCAGGTGAAAGCGGAGCGGCAGCCCAGGGAGGCACGCTGGTGGAATGGAGGCTGGGTGATCGGCGACCCCAGTTGCCGCTTCAATGCCCGATCGCCGCTGCTGCGCTGCGCGGTGCTGCCCGACGGACCCTGTGAACGCTGCGCCCACTACAGCGGACGCCACCAGCCCTGAGCTTCCCCCAGACCCTCAACCCAGGGCTTCGCGCAGGGCCACTGCAGCGAACACCAGGAACAGGCCCCCGCTGAGCCGGTAGAGCACCCGCTCGGAGAGGAGCTGGCCGATCCACTTGCCCGCCCCCACCGCCAGGCCCGTGACCAGGGCATGGCCCGCCAGGGTGCCGGCCAGCAGAGCCGCGAAGGTGAAACCAGGCGCCGTGGCCAGAAAAATGGTGGCGAACTGGGTGCGGTCGCCCAGTTCGGCCATGAACACCAGCAGGAAGGCTTCACGCACCACCAGCCAGCCGCCGGCCTTGCTCTGGCTCTGGCCGGCTTCGGCGGCGTTGACCAGGTCCTCGGCCTCCTGGGCCTCCTGCTCGGCGGCCTGGGCTCCCATCGACTGAGCATCGATCAGCAGCTTCAGGCCGAACCCGCCGAAGAGCAGCGCCGCCAGCCAGGGCACCAGCTCGGGCGGCAGCAGACTGCGCAGGCCCAGGCCCAGGGCCAGGGAAATCACCGTGACGGCCGCCAGGGCCGTGAAGGCCCCGAGGAACACCCAGCGGCCCCGGTGGCGGGCGGCCAGAAGGAAGGCCACGAAAAAGGTCTTGTCCCCCAGCTCCGCCAGGGTGATGGCCGTGAAGCTGGAGCCGAACGCGGCGATGGCGGGATCGCTGGCCATGAAGGAAACGGTGGCTGAGGCTCAGAACGGCTCAGCCTGGGAGACGAAGCCGACCCCTCCGTAGTACTCCAGGATCGGCCTCAGGCCCTGACGGAGGGTCTCGAGAACGGCGCTCTCGCAGAACACCATCACGTGGACATTGGCGCCGAAACCGCTGAACTCCATCGACTCGGAGACCGACCCATGGGGCCCTCTCCCCGTCACATGGCGGATCACCGAGTAGCCGGGGGCGCCTGCGGAATCGATCAGGTGCACCACCCGCTCGAGTTCCCGTTCGCTGCAGATCAGATCGAGGCGTTGCATGGGAAGGGCCGGAAATCAGACAGCAGGGATGACCAGCCTCACCATCGCCATGTAAAGCGGAATGCCCACCACGATGTTGAACGGAAAGGTCACCCCCAGGGCGGTGGAGATGTAAAGGCTCGGACTGGCCTGAGGCACAGTCATGCGCATCGCCGCGGGCACCGCGATGTAGGAGGCACTGGCGCTGAGCACCATGAACAGGAGCGCATCCCCCTGGGGCAGACCGAGCAACCTGGACACCACCAGGCCCACACCTGCATTGAACAGGGGCATCAGCACGGCGAAGCCGATCAGGAAGGCCCCGGCCCGCCGGAGATCACCAACCCGCTGGGCCGCCACGATGCCCATGTCGAGCAGGAAGAAGCTGAGGGCTCCGTAGAAGAGCTCACCGGTGAAGGGCTCCATTCTGCCCAGCCCCGAAGGGCTGAAAGCCGCCACGAGCCCACCGATCACCAGGCTGCCCACCAGCAGCAGCACCGAGCTGTTCAGAAAGGCCTCATGCAGCAGCGAACCCCAGCGGATTCCCTCCCGGGGTTGCTCCGCCGGCTCACTCGAGGCCAGCTTCACCAGCAGCAGACCGATGATGATCGCCGGGGATTCCATCAGGGCCAGGGCCGCCACCATGAATCCGTCGTGGGGGATGCCCGTAAGACCCAGGAAGCTCTCGGCCGTGATGAAAGTGACCGCACTGATCGAGCCGTAGGTGGCGGCGATCGCCGCCGCGTTGAAGGTATCGAGCTGACGCTGCAGCACCAGGAAGCTGTACAGGGGCACGAGGGCCGACATCAGCATCGCCGCCGCGATCGTGCTGATCACCTGGGGACCGAGGCCGCTGTGGAGCAACTCCACCCCCCCCTTGAAGCCGATGGCCAGCAGGAGGTAGAGAGAGAAAAGCTTCGGCAGCGGCGCCGGGATCTCCAGGTCGGATCCCACCAGCACCGCGATCACCCCGAGGGCGAAGAACAGCACCGGCGGTGAGAGCAGATTCTGCAGAACCAGGCTGGTCTCCATTCCGGCGCCCGGCTGATGATGAACTCCAAGGGCGCAGATTACCCAGGACCATCCACAACTCCAGGCCGGCGACGCGCTTGTTCGCAGAGCAGAAAGCAGCCCGGTCCCGGGGACCCGAACCGCGAGGTGGCTCGTTGTTCCTCAGCCCTTCACCGCATCGCCGCTGGCACTGGGGAGGATGTACCGCTGCAACAGCACGAACAGCACCAGCACCGGCAGGATCGAGACGACGGAACCCGCCGCCACCAGGCGCCAGTCAAGGGAGAAACTGCCGGCCAGTTGCTGCAGACCCAGAGGAAGGGTGTAGAGCCTGGGGTCATCGAGGATCACCAGCGGCCAGAGGAAATCACTCCAGGTGCCGATGAACACGAACATCGCCAGGGTGATCAGGTCGGCCCGGGCGGCGGGAATCATGACGTTCCACCACTCGCCCACCGGGGTGCAGCCATCGATGCGGGCCGCCTCCTCCAGTTCCACCGGAACCCCGAGAAAACTCTGGCGCAACAGAAAGATGCCGAAGGCCGTGGCCGCCTGGGGCACGATCAGGGCCCAGAGGGTGTTGCGCAGGCCCAACTGAACCATCATCAGATAAAGCGGAATCATCACCACCTGAAAGGGAATCAGGATGGTGGCCACCACCAGGGCCAGCACCAGGCCGCGGCCGGCGAAGCGCATCCGCGCCAGCGGGTAAGCCGCCAGTGAACAGAACAGCAGGTTGCCCAGCACCGCCAGCAGGCTGACCACCGTGCTGTTGAACAGGTACAGGCCCAGGGGATGATCAGCGAAGAGGCGGCCGTAGGCCTCCAGGCTGGGCTGGGCTGGGATCAGCGCCGGTGGGGTGGAGAAGATGTTCTCGGCGGGGCCCTTCAGGGAGGTGCTCACCAGCCAGAGCAGGGGCACCAGCATCAGCAGGGCCAGCATCAGCAGGGCCCCCAGTTGCAGAACGCTTGCCCAGAGAGCCCGTTGCTGCTTCACAGCCGCGGCAGCTCCGCCACCGGCAGCGATGCTTTCTGGGGATGCAGGGGCTGGCGCTCCGTCGCGTTCACCAGCCGGTTGAGGGCATTCACGAAGGCCTGCGCCGCAGCCACCACGATGTCGGTGTCGGCGGCATGCCCGGAATAGAGCACCCCCTGGTGGCGCAGGCGGATCGTGACCTCGCCCATGGCGTCGATGCCCTCGGTGACGGACTTGACGCTGAATTCCACGAGCTCATTGGGCACCCGCGCCAGGCTGTTGAGGGCCTGACAGACGGCGTCGACAGGACCGGTGCCGATGGCGGCCTCGGTGAGCTCGGCCCCATCGCTGGTGGTGAGGGTGACGGTGGCCGTGGGCTGAAGATTGGTGCCGGTGCTCACCTGCACCAGCTTCAGGGCGTAGCGGGCTTCGGTCTGCTGGGCCTGATCGCTGACGATCGCCTCGAGATCACGGTCGGTGATCTCCCGCTTGCGATCGGCCAGCTCCTTGAAGCGGGCAAAGGCCTCATCGAGGTCGTCACGCTCAAGGGTGTAGCCGAGCTCCTCCAGCCGCGCCCGGAACGCACTGCGGCCGCTCAGCTTGCCCAGGGAGATGCGGTTGTCGGCCAGGCCGATGGTGCGTGCATCGACGATCTCGTAGGTGAGCCGGTTCTTGAGCACCCCGTCCTGATGGATGCCCGATTCATGGGCGAAGGCATTGGCCCCCACGATCGCCTTGTTGGGTTGCACTGCCATGCCGGTGAGGTTGCTGACCAGGCGTGAGGTCTTGTAGATCTCCTCGGTGCGCACCCCCGTGAGCGGCTCAGAGCTGCCTGCCTGGCGGCCGAGAAAGGGATTGAAGTAGCTGCGGCGTACGTGCAGCGCCATCACCAGCTCCTCGAGGGAGGCGTTGCCGGCCCGTTCACCGATGCCGTTGATCGTGCACTCCAGCTGGCGGGCTCCGTTCTTGACCGCCTCAAGGAAGTTGGCCACCGCCAGACCGAGATCGTTGTGGCCATGCACGGAGATCACAGCCTTGTCAATGTTGGGCACGTGAGCATTGATACCGGCGATCAGGCCACCGAATTCAGCCGGCGTTGTGTACCCGACAGTGTCGGGGATGTTGATGGTGGTGGCACCGGCGGCGATGGCAGCTTCGATCACCTCGTAGAGGTAGTCGGGATCGGAGCGACCAGCGTCCTCACAGGAAAACTCCACATCTTCGACGAGGGAGCGGGCGTAGGCCACCATCTCTGCGGTGATCGCCACCACCTCAGCGCGACTTTTGCGCAGTTTGTGCTCGAGGTGAATGTCGCTGGTGGCGATGAAGGTGTGGATGCGGCGGTTGGCGGCAGGAGCCACCGCTTCCGCGCAGGCTTTGATGTCCCCCTGGGCGGCCCGGGCCAGGCCACAGATCACCGGTCCTTCGGGGGTGCCGACGGCGGCTGCGATGCGCTGCACAGCATTGAAATCCCCGGGGCTGGCGAAGGGGAAGCCCGCCTCAATGATGTCGACCCGCAGGCGGGCGAGCTGGTGGGCGATCGCCAGCTTCTCCTCGAGGTTGAGGCTGGCCCCGGGGGATTGCTCGCCATCCCGCAGGGTGGTGTCGAAGATCAGTACGCGGCCGGGGTCCTTGGCCATGACCGTTGCAAGTCGATGTGACTATGAGTTGACCTGATCCTAGGGGGAGGGAGCGATCACCACCTCACGGGAACCGCCGTCGGGACGCTCCAGCGGACGGCGCACCAGCTCCCTGCTGATCGGCTCAACCCGCACCGAGCTCTCGGATCCCCGCTGGAACACAGGCGCCTGGACCGCCTCGGCCTTCTCCAGCTTCTCCCGTAACCCGGCCAGGTCCAGGAAGATGTCAACGGCATTGCGCAGCTCCCGAGGCACCATCCCATCGGTGTTGAGCAGCACGATCCTGATCCCCCGGGCCCGAAGGGTCTCCACCAACCGTTCCAGATCGCGGCTGCCGCTCAGGAGCCAGACCTCATCAAGCCGGTGGGCCACCATCATCAGATCCAGGCAGATCTCCACATCCAGATTCGCCCTGGCGAACTGACGATGCTCCGGATCCGCACCGAATTCCCGCAGCGGTTTGCTACGAACCGTGTAGCCCAGGCTGGTGAGTGCATCGCGGAAGGGCCGCTGATCGGCCGGATCCTTCAGGCCCGTGTACCAGAAGGCCCCATCAAGTTCGACGCCCGGCTCGGAAGCCGACAGCTCCAGCAGCCTGCGGGGATCGAAGAACCAGCCCAGCTTCTGCTGGGCATAGAACATTCCGTGGCCGTCCACGAACATCCCGCGCCGGATCCTGCCCTGATCCACCTGACTACCATCCCACCTCTCTCACCAGCCTAGGAGTGAAGGCACAAAGGGTTGCCGGAGGGAGACCCGTACAGTGCCTCCACCCATGGATGGTCAATGGCCAAAGGCACCCTGGCCCTGGTCCTTCATGCCCATCTCCCCTACGTCCGGAGCAGCGATCCGGGCTCTCTGGAGGAAGACTGGTACTTCCAGGCTCTGCTCGAGAGCTACCTGCCCCTGCTTCAGGTCCTGGAGGAGAGCCGGGATGATCCCGGCCAAAGCCCCTGCCTCAGCCTCGGGCTCTCCCCCACCCTGCTCAGCCTGATCAGCGACCCCGTGCTCAGTGCGCGGTTCCCTGGCTGGCTGGCCCAGCGCCTTCAGTTGCTCCGGCAGGCGCCCCCCGCTGAGGGGGGCGCCGCTGCGGCCCTGACCGACACCCTGGAGCGCACTCGCGAGGGCTGGATCGAGAGCGGCGGCCAGGTGCTGCATCGCTTCCAGCAGTTGCAGCGGGATGGGGTGCTCGACCTGCTCACCTGCGCCGCCACCCACGGCTACCTGCCACTGCTGCGCCACAGCCCTGAAGCCGTGCGGGCCCAGCTGATCAATGCTGTGCGTGAGCATCAGCGGTTGCTGGGGGTGCGGCCGCTCGGGATCTGGCTGCCGGAGTGCGCCTACTACGAAGGTCTTGACCTGCTCCTGCGGCAGTGCGGCCTGCGCTATGCCGTGCTCGACGCCCATGGCCTGCTGCACGCCCTGCCAAGGCCCCGCTACGGGGTTTACGCGCCGATCTGCTCACCGGCGGGCATCGCCTTCTTCGCCCGCGATGGGGCTGCCACGCTGCCGGTCTGGTCGGCTTCGGAAGGCTATCCAGGCGATGGCGACTACCGGGAATTTCACCGTGATCTGGGCTGGGACCTGCCCGAAGAGGAGCTGCGGGCCCATGGCATCCCCTCAGCCCGACCCCTGGGCCTGAAACTGCATCGGGTCAGCGGCCGGAACTGCCCCCTCGATCAGAAACAGCCGTACGACCCGGAGGCCGCCGCCGGGCGGACCGTGGAGCACGCCGCGACCTACCTGGCCGGCCGGAGCGAGGAACTGGCGGACCTGGCCAGGGCCATGGACCGTCCCCCTCTGCTGGTGGCCCCCTTCGATGCCGAGTTGTTCGGCCACTGGTGGTACGAGGGGCCCCACTTCCTCGCCGAACTGTTCCGCCAGGGGCCCGCAGCGGGCGTGGGCTTTTCCAGCCTGCGCAGCTCCCTGGCGGAGGGGAAGTCCCTGCAGATCTGCCGTCCGTCCCCTTCGAGCTGGGGCCAGGGGGGGTATCACCACTACTGGCTTCACCAGAGCAATGCCTGGGTGGTGCCGGAGTGGCACCGTGCCTCCGAAGCCATGGTGAAGCGGGTCAATGGCGGCGTTGCCGGCGAGCGTCAACGTCGGCTGCTCCACCAGGCGGGACGGGAACTGCTGCTGGCCCAGAGCTCGGACTGGAGCTTCATTCTCCGGGCGGGGACCACCACAGAGCTGGCCCGGCAGCGGATCCACCGCCATCTGGATCGCTTCTGGCGGTTGATGCACGCCATCGACACCGGAGCGGAGCTGCCCGAAAGCTGGCTGGAGGCTCTCGAAGCCGACGATGGCCTCTTTCCCCAGCTGAACGCGGCGGACTGGGCCAGTGTCAGCCTGGTAAAGCCCTGCTGACCATCCCCCCGACACGCGACGGCGCGATCAGCCCCACAAGGTTCTTCCTTGATCGCTTCCAGGAACAGACACCTCAGCCCAGTTACGCTCCTCCACGACGACTCCCCCTGGGCTGGCCATCCCCCCTCGGACTCCACCCCATGTATTCCCACCTGCTTGTCCCCATCGATGGGTCCGAGGTCTCCCTCAGGGCCGTCCAGGGAGCTGTGGCCTTTGCCAAGGAAGTGGGCGCGCGGATCACCTTTCTCAATGCCCGGAGCATCCTGCCCGTGTCGATGGTGGGCACCGGGACCATGCTTGACGGGGGCACCCTCGAGCACCTCAGCCTGGTGGCCCGGGAGAACAGCGAACGGATCCTTGCGGAGGCCGAAGCCGTGGCGAACAGCGCCGGTGTCCCCTGCAGTGGCGAAGGGGTGGTCAACGATCTGCCCCACGAGGCGATCATCGAGGCTGCCCAGACCCATGGCTGCGATCTGATCTTCATGGCCTCCCACGGCCGCAGGGGTCTGAGTGGCCTCTTGCTGGGCAGCCAGACCCAGCGGGTGCTGATCCATGCGCCTCTGCCGGTTCTGGTGTTCCGCTGAGGGCCCGGGAGTCGGCTAACCGCGGACGGCTCGCCAGAGCAGGGAAACTTCGCGTCCTTTCGGCTGCATCAACCCCCAGCGCACGTCGGCTGGAGCCAGGGCGAACAGGCGCACCATCGCTGCCACCAGCTCGCTCAGGCTGAGGGTGTTGGTGAGGAAGCCAAACCACTGCGCTTCAGGCAGGGCGAAGAACGTGCTGAAAAACTGCCTCAGCTCCTGCTCGGAGAAGCGCATCAGCTTCTCCAGACCGAACTGGTAGATCCCGTGTTTGCGCACGAGCTCCGGAGTCCAGAGGGCGGCCCAGGCCGCTTCAGCCACCTGGGCGCCTGAACGATCACCCCCGGCCAGGGCGGTGGCGATGGCGGCCGCCAGGCCGGGGGCACGGCGGAGCAAGGAGCCCACCAGGTAGCCCGAAGCGGGGTGGACCAGGCTGGCGGCCCCTCCGAAACCCATCACCCGCTGGCGGAGATCGGGCAACGGCAGGTTCATCGGAAACAGGCAGCGCTCTTCATGCTGGACATGGACCACGGCCACACCTCGGTGGGCCAGCCGCCGCCGGAGGCGATCTTCGAGCACCTCGATCGGTACCGGAGGGGCCAGCGCCAGGGAGGTTTCCTCGACAAAGAAGCGGCCTCCGCCCAGGTCCATGGCATACAGGAAGGTGGGAGGGGCCAAGCGCTCCTGCTCGCTCAGATGATCGCTGCGGTAATCCATCAACACGAACTGGCCGGGAGGCACCGGATCCGCCGAGAAGGTGCCCACGATCCCGTAGGCAGCCTGGGCGGCCACAGGTCCAAGGACCGGTCTCCGCACAAAGACCGGATCATGGCCGGTGGTGTCGATCACCAGCCGGGCCGTGAGAACGTCCCCGTCGCGGGTTGTCACCTGAGAGCCCCGCTCATCGTGGCTGAGCTCCGCCGCCAGACCACGGCGCCAGCTCATGCCTGCGCTGCGGCCCAGCCAGTGGCCCTGGAGCTTCTCGCGATCGAACAGGCCGTAGTCGCGGCCGAGGCTCACCGGCTCAGCGCCGAAATAGCTCACACAGTTCGACCAGCGGTACTCCAGCAGATGGGAGAGGTTGAGCTGATCCAGCTCGTCGGCCCAGATGCCGTAGGTGTTCTGCCACGGGCTGGCGGGATCATCGGCCGCCAACCCCACCACCTTGAGGCCCAAGGGAACGAGCTCACTGGCGATCGCCAGCCCCGCCGGACCGGCGCCGAGCACCAGCACATCAGCGGCGATGGGAAACGTCAGGCGGACTCCGGCGATGGGGGCTGATCAACGGGCTGGCCGGAGTCATCGACACTGGCGTCCTCCTCAGGAGCCGGTGGCACCAGCACCACTTCGCTGAGGCGATCCCCGCTGTCGAGCTTCTGGAGGCGCACCCCGGTGGCAGCCCGCGACTGCTGGGGAATCGCGTCGGCCTGCATGCGCACAATCACGCCCCGCTCGCTCACCAGCAGCAATTCCTCTCCAGGTCCCATCACCGTGAGCCCCACCAGCACGTCTCCGTCGCGGCGGAACTTGATGGCCCGCAGGCCCAGGCCGGCCCGGCGCTGCAGGCGGAACTGGGTCACCGGCACGCGCTTGCCCAGCCCGCTGGCGGACGCCACCAGCACCCATGGGCCCTCGGCACTCTCGGCTGTCTCCGGCGTGTCCTCGTCGTCGCCCGCGCTGGCCGAACTGCTGGCCACCTGATCAGCCAGCTCGGCCGGCAGCACGTCCATGCTCACCAGCTCATCGCCCGGTCGCAGGGCCATGGCGCGCACACCGCGGGCGGTCCGGCCCAGGGGCCTCAGTTCACCATCGGTGAGGCGGAAGTGGATCGTCATCCCCTTGAGCGAACCGATCAGCACACTGTCGCCAGGAAGGGCCAGCCGCGCCCAGCGCAGGGCGTCGCCGTCTTCGAGGCTGATGGCGATCAATCCATTGGAGCGGATGTTGGCGAACGCCGAGAGGCGGGTGCGCTTGATGTAGCCCCCGCTGGTGAGCATCAGCAACTGAACGTCGTCGTCGAAGGCACTCACCGCCACAAGCGAAGTGATCTGCTCCTCGCGGGGAATCGGCAGCAACTGCACCACGGGGGTGCCTTTGGCTCCCCGACTTCCCACCGGCACCCGGTAGGCGGGAACGGCATAGACCACGCCACGATCGCTGAACAGCAGCAAGGTGTCGTGGTCGTTGCAGCTGATGAACAGCCGCACCGCCTCCTCGCCCTGGCTTCGGGTTCCGGCCTTGCCACGGGTTCCGCGGCTGGTGGCCTCGAACTCGCTCACCGGCATGCGCTTGAGGTAGCCGTTCTCGGTCAGCAGCACCACCGAACGCTCGTTGGCGATCAGGTCAATGTCCTCGAGCCCTCCTTCGAGATCAAGAATTTCTGTCCGTCGCTCGGACGGATAGCGATCACGTAGCTGATTCAGCTCTGATTGGATCAATCCAAGAACGCGCTCGCGTCGGCCAAGAATGTCTTTGTAGTCGGCAATCTTGGCTACGAGATCCTCATGCTCCAGGCGGATCTTGTCGGCCTCGAGGGCCGTGAGCCGACGGAGTTGCATCTGCAGAATCGCATCAGCCTGAATCTCACTGAGGCCATGACGCTCCTGCAGCTGATGGCGGGCGGTGGCTGCATCAGCCGCCGCACGGATCAGGGCGATGATCGGATCGAGTTGTTCCAGCGCCAGCAGCAAGCCAAGAAGGATGTGATCCCGCTCTTCGGCCTTCCTAAGGAAGTACCGGGTACGCCGCTCGATCGTCTCGATGCGGAAATCGAGAAAGACCTGCAGCATGCGACGCAGGGTGAGCAGGAGAGGCTCGCCATTCACCAGCGCCAACATGTGGGCACTGAAGTTGCTCTGGAGGGGCGTGAGCTTGAACAGGTTGTTCAGCACCACCTGGGGATAGGCATCCCGACGCAGTTCAATCACGATCCGCATGCCATCGCGGTCACTCTCGTCACGGATGTCGGAGATGCCGTCGAGCTTCTTGTCGTTCACCATCTCGGCGATACGCTCGATCAGCGCTGCCTTGTTGGTCTGGTAGGGAAGTTCGGTGATGATCACCGCATCGCGATCGGGCCGGCCTGGGATTTCCAGCGTTTCGATGGCGGCCACCCCGCGCATCGTCACCGATCCGCGGCCGGTGGTGTAAGTCTCACGGATGCCGCGACGGCCGAGGATCTGACCCCCGGTGGGAAAATCAGGACCGGGAATCAGGGCCATCAGGGCCCGGTCATCGATCTCGGGATCGGCGATCAGGGCCAGCAACCCGTTGATCAGTTCGGTGAGGTTGTGGGGCGGGATGTTGGTGGCCATGCCCACCGCGATGCCCGAGGAACCGTTCAGCAGCAGGTGAGGAACCCGCGCCGGCATCACCGTGGGTTCCTGTTGGGAGCCGTCGAAGTTGTCGATGTAATCGACGGTTTCAGCTTCGATGTCTTCGAGCAGGCTGTCGGTGGTGAGGGCCTGCAACCGTGATTCGGTGTAGCGCATGGCAGCCGGTGGGTCGTTGTCCACCGAGCCGAAGTTGCCGTGGCCGTCGATCAGCGGCATCCGCATCGAGAAGTCCTGGGCCATGCGCACCAGGGCGTCATAGACAGCCGTATCACCGTGGGGATGGTATTTACCGAGCACCTCACCCACCACCCGGGCACATTTCCGGTAGGGGCGATCGCTGGTGAGGCCCAGTTCATACATCGCATAGAGGATGCGGCGATGCACCGGCTTGAGGCCATCGCGGGCATCGGGCAGGGCCCGTCCCACGATCACGCTCATCGCGTACTCCAGGTAGGAGCGCGACATCTCATTGCGCAGGTCGGTCTGGATGATCCGTCCGTCGGATTCGCCGGGACCCGTTGGATCCGCCATCTCACACCACACTGCCGAAGGCCACGTTAAGCGAGGCTGGGGCCACCGTCTTCGGGCTGCTTGCGCCGATGGGCTCCGTCTCCCCCAGCCCCCGCAGCGAAACGCAGCTGATGGAGCGCCAGAGCAACGGTGACCTGGTGGTGCGCAGCGGAGCGGACTTCCGCGCCCTGGTGGCTGCCGAGGGGCTGGAGGCGGCCTACACAGGCACGGATGTGGTGGTGGCCGCCAACGCCGAGTTCACCGACCAGGCCACTCTTCAGCTCAGCCTCGGCCCCTGTGATCCGCCCATGCGCCTGCGCGAGGCGCGGCTGGATGGGGTCGCGGCCGTTGGTGCCAGCGGCAGCGGGGGCCTGTGTCTGCCGATCGGGGGTGGGCTCTCCGATCCCGAGCAGCGGGGGGGCGCCCAGGTGCTGGGCAAGCTGCTCGCCGGCCTGGAGGTGGAGCTGGTGGCCACGGGTGAAGGCACGACCCTGCATCCTCGCCGTGAACTCCAGACCCGCCTGCAGCTGGAGCGCCTCGGTGTGGCGCGTCTGCTGCTGCACCGCGCCATCAGCGAGAACGGCATCGTGGCGGTGAGCAGTGCCGAAGGGGTCACCCACAGCCCCTACGGCCCCCTGCTGGGCCCCTACGGCAGTGCCCTCTACAGCGGTGGTGGTTGTCGCAGCATCGGCCTGACCATGCCAGGCCTGAGCCTGCTGGGACCCGGTTCACCCGTGCTGGTGGGGGGGGCGATCGGTTGGGTGATCGGCGCCGGCAGCGGCCACCAGCCCCAGCTCCGGCGGCTGCCGAGCGGCCATGCCCGCGGGCCGGGGGCTGTGGCGGCGGTGAGTGTCGATCTGGCGGAGCTGAAGGCCGAGTGGATCCGCCCCTGCCACTTCGAGGGCCATGGCAGCGCCCTGCTGGTGGCCATTGCGGCGCCCGTTCCCCTGATCAGCCTGGCTGTGGCCCGCCAGGCTGCCTGCGGCGACGACCAGCTCGAGGCGCCCGTGCTGGATTTCTCGATCCCCCGCCGGATCCGACCGAGCTTCGGATTCGTTCCCTACAGCCAACTGCTCGCCGGCGAGATTCAGGTGGATGCCCGCCGCCTGCGCTGTGCGCCGGCCCACAGCCCTCGCCTCGCCGAGGAGATCAGCGCCGAACTGATCCAGCGGCTGCGCAATGGCTCCTTTCCCCTGCGGCTTCCCCTGGTTCCCCTGAGCGATCGCCCAGGGCTGATACCCCTGGAGGGCTGAGCCTGTCAGCGGCGGCAGGGACAAGCCGGGGGAATCGGCGTAAGCTCCACCGGCGGTTTTCGCGACAACCGATGGTTGAGTCCTCTTCTGCATTCCACGAGTCCGATCCAGACCGGGACCTGCCATCCCCGCCCCCCCTTGGTGATGAAGAGACAAGCACCGAGACCGGGCAGGATCCTGTCTCCGCTGAGGTCGGCGTGGAGCCGGAGAAGCTGATCCCCATCGAGATCGAGGCCGAAACGGCACCAGAAGCCGAGCCTCAGCCTGAGCCTGAGCCGGAGCCCGACCCAGCTCCTGCCGTGGCGGCGCAGCCGTCGGCTGATCCAGCCGTGGCCACCACCCTGCACATCCCCGCCAGTGACGAGAGCGGCGACGAAACTGGAGGCGGCGAGTGGGAGCTGCTCACAGGCAAGATCCGCACCTGGTTCGACAGTGGTGACTTCCAGAAGCAGCTGAAGCAGTACAGCTCCCCCCTGAAGCTTCTGGCGGGCTTTCTGGCCCTGCTGGTGGTGCTCAGGATCTACGCCGCCCTGCTGGGAGCGCTCGAAAGCCTTCCACTCGTGCCTGGGCTGCTGGAGCTGGCCGGGGTGATCTGGCTCAGCCGCTTCGCCCTCACCCGCCTGGTGCGCAGCAGCGACCGCCAGGCCCTGCTGGCGTCGTGGCAGGAGCGCTGGAACTCCTTCCGCGGCCAGAGCTGATCCCTGACCTGCAACGGCCCTGGAGGCGACCAGACCGGTTGATAGCTTGGCCCGACTGCAGAAACCCCAGTGGTGTCCATTCAGTTAGGCCGTTCCCGAACCGTTCGCCGCGCCTATGGGATCGATGAAATCGCCCTGGTTCCAGGTGGCCGCACCGTGGATCCGGAGGTAACCGACAGCCGCTGGACCATCGGCGGCATCGAGCGTGAGATTCCGATCATCGCCAGCGCCATGGACGGGGTGGTCGATGTGGCGATGGCGTTGGAACTCTCGCGGCTCGGGGCCCTGGGGGTGCTGAACCTGGAAGGGGTTCAATGCCGCTACGAGGATCCGAACCCGATCCTTGATCGGATCGCAGCGGTGGGAAAGGAGGCGTTCGTGCCCCTGATGCAGGAGCTCTACGCCCAGCCGGTGCGCGAAGACCTGATCCGCCAGCGGATCGCCGCGATCAAAGCCGGCGGTGGCATCGCCGCCGTCAGTGCCACCCCCGCCGCGGCCCTGCGCTTTGGCAAGGCGGTGGCGGAAGCGGGAGCCGACCTCTTCTTCGTTCAGGCCACGGTGGTCTCCACCGACCACATCGGCCCGGCCGGGCGCGAGACGCTCGACCTGGCCGCCCTCTGCCGTGATCTGGGCATCCCGGTGGTGATCGGCAACTGCGTCACCTACGACGTGGCCCTCGAACTGATGCGAGCCGGAGCAGCTGCGGTGATGGTGGGCATCGGTCCCGGAGCCGCCTGCACCTCCCGGGGGGTGCTCGGCGTGGGCATCCCCCAGGCCACGGCCGTGGCCGATTGCGCCGCCGCCCGTGACGACCATCAGCGGGAGACCGGTCGGTATGTGCCGATCGTCGCCGACGGCGGCATCGTCACCGGCGGCGACATCTGCAAGTGCATCGCCTGCGGAGCCGATGCGGTGATGATCGGCTCCCCGATCGCCAGGGCCAGCGAAGCTCCCGGCCGTGGCTTCCACTGGGGGATGGCCACCCCCAGTCCGGTGCTGCCCCGGGGCACCAGGATCAGCGTGGGCACCACGGGCAGCCTCGAAAAGATCCTGCGCGGCCCGGCAGGGCTGGATGACGGCACCCAGAATCTGCTGGGCGCCCTGCGCACCTCGATGGGAACCCTTGGCGCGCGCACCATCAAGGAGATGCAGCAGGTGGATGTGGTGGTGGCCCCATCCCTCCTCACCGAGGGCAAGGTCTACCAGAAAGCCCAGCAGCTGGGCATGGGCAAGTAACCCCCTGCCCAAGGCCGCTTCCTCCCGCCCCGGAACGACGGATTCCCGACAGAGACGGGCGTTAACCTCAAGGTGTGGGGGCCACGGCTCACACACTCCTCACACCAACCCGCCCGGCGCGTCCGGGCATTTTGTCTTCCTACGGTCGCTCGCTGGTGATGGGGGAAACCGGAGCCTCATTGCTAGATTCCGGATACCTTGTCCCCTCCCTCGGATGTCCAGCGCCACTGCCGTCACCGATGCTTCCTTTGAGCTGGATGTGCTCAAAAGTGACGTGCCCGTGCTGGTCGATTTCTGGGCCCCCTGGTGCGGTCCCTGCCGCATGGTGGCCCCGATCGTCGATGAGATCGCCAAGGAATTCGAGGGCAAGCTGAAGGTCTACAAGCTCAACACCGACGAGAACCCCAACGTCGCCAGCCAGTACGGCATCCGCAGCATCCCCACCCTGATGATCTTCAAGGGAGGTCAGAAGGTGGACACCGTGGTGGGCGCCGTTCCCAAGAACACCCTTTCCGGCACGATTGCCAAATACCTCTGAGCAGCACCTCCGCTCCCGCAGCCTCCTCTCCAGAGCTGATGCATCCGGCGCAGGAGCCACCGGAGCATTCACTGGTTGATCACCCCCATCGCCTCCTGATCGAGCGATCGCTCGACTCGATTCTGGAGATGGCCCGGATCGCCGACGCCACCGAGGACTGGCGACTGATCTCCGGTGCCCTCAGCGACCTCCACGCGGCCCTGGCCACCTTTCATGCGCACCGCACCACCCGCAAGGTGGCCGTGTTCGGGTCCGCCCGCAGCCTGCCGGAGAGTCCCACCTACGCCCTGGCCGAGGCCGTCGGCCGTGAAGCGATGGCGGCGGGATTCGACGTGATCACCGGCGCCGGCGGGGGAGTGATGGAAGCGGCCAACCTGGGAGCTGGATCCGATCACAGCTTCGGCCTCAACATTCAACTGCCCTTCGAGCAGGAGCCCAATCCCTATGTCGCGGGGGCCGGCGATCGCCTGGTCCATTTCCGCTACTTCTTCACGCGCAAACTGTTCTTTCTGCGCGAGAGCGATGCTTTGGTGGTGCTTCCTGGCGGCTTCGGCACCCTCGATGAATTCTTCGAGGCACTCACACTGATCCAGACGGGACGCACGGCTCCGATTCCGGTGGTTCTGCTCGCCCCCCCCGGCCAGCAGGTCTGGCATCGCTGGCATCGGGACCTGCTCGCTGGGCTGGCCCGCGAAGGGCTGATCGGTCCCGACGATGGGGAGCTGATCAGCCGCGCCCGCAGCGCCAGAGAGGCGATCGATCAGATCCGCTTCTTCTACCGGGTGTTCCACACCACCAGGGTCAGCGACGACGGTCTGGAGCTGCTGCTGCACGTCCCCCTGGAAGAGCGCGATCTGCAGGCCATCCGCTCCGACTTCCAGGATCTGCTGCGCAGCGGCGACTTCGTGCACGGGGAAAGCTGCGACGACAATGACCGACTGCGGCCCTGTCTGCGCTTCGACTTCGATCAGCGGCGGGTGGGCCGCCTCTACCGGCTGATCGCCACCATCAACGCCCTCGATCTGCCCCGCTCCGACGATCTTCTTCACCCGGAGCAACGCCTCTGCCTGGAACCGCAGCCATGAGGGGCCCGATCGGACTGATCGACTACGGCATGGGCAACCTGCACTCCGTGGCCCGGGCCGTGGAGCGCCTCGGGGCCGATCTGATTCCCGTGGAGAACGCCGGAGCCATGGACGCCTGCTCCGCCCTGATTCTGCCGGGGGTGGGATCCTTCGATCCGGCGATGGAGCGCCTGAGCCAGGCGGGTCTGGTGGATCCGCTGCGAGCCTGGAGCCACAAGGGACGCCCCCTGCTGGGCATCTGCCTGGGGTTGCAACTGCTGTTCGAGGGCAGCGAAGAAGGGGAAGCCCCGGGTCTCGGTCTGTTCAGGGGCACCGTGCGGGCCCTGCCATCCTCTCCTGGCCATCCGATCCCCCACATGGGCTGGGCCCCCTTGATTCCCACCAACCCCAGTCCCTTGCTGCCTGAGGGGCATCCGCCGGCCTGGGTCTATTTCGTGCACTCCTATGCCGCTGCTCCCGACGACTCGGCCTGCAGCACCGCCGACGTCCTCTTCGCCGATCGAGCCGTCACCGCGGCCGTCTGGCAGGACAACCTGGCGGCCTGCCAGTTTCACCCCGAGAAATCCGGCCCCCAGGGGCAGCGCATGCTCGGGCGCTGGCTCCGCTGGCTCGAGCAGGGCGGGGCGTGAGTCTGCGGCTCAGTGGCGGGCGCCGATTGCTCAGCCCAGCGGGGCAGGGCGCACGCCCCACCACCTCCAGGGTGCGCCTGGCGGTGCTGAACCTGCTGGCCGGTGAACTGAGCGGCTGCAGCTGGCTCGACCTCTTCTGCGGCAGCGGAGTGATGGGCTGCGAAGCCCTGCAACGGGGTGCCCAGCGGGTGGTCGCCATCGATCACGACAAGGCAACCCTCAGCATCGCCCGACGCAATCTCGAAGCCGTCCAGGCGGGGTTGAATCCGGCCAGCGACGTGCGGGTGATCAAGGCCGAACTTCCAGGGTGGCTGCGCCGCAGCCCCCGGCAGCAACTGGGGGACGAGGCGGATGGAGGTTTCGATCTGATCTACACCGATCCGCCCTATGGCTCCGGCCTCTATGAACCGATCGCCACGGCGGTGGCAGCTGGCGGTTGGCTGGCGGAAGGAGGACGCCTGGTGTGGGAGTGCTCCAGCGAGGCCTACCCGCAGATACCACACGGCTGGAGAATGACCGACAGGAGGCGCTACGGCAGCTGCGGCCTGATGCTCCTGGAACCCGGGGCCTGACTCAGCCGCCCAGGGCGCTGCCACGGCGGTACTGGTTCCAGGCCGCCACGAAAAGACCCACCAGGGTGATCGGGATCAAGCCCAGGACGATGCCGCAGAGCAGAGGTTCGATCATCGGGAGCCAGAAGTTTTGCCTGACGCAATTCTCCCATGGCCAAGGCAGGCTGGGGGAGTCTTCCGAGTGATCCGTGACCGGCGATCCTTCCACCATCCTGGAGACCAGCCCGGCGCCGCTTCAGCGCCAGGGCCTGGTCACCGCCCTGGTGCTGCTTGCCGCGGCCGCCTGCATCCTGCTGCTGTTGCTGGTCCTGCCGGCAGCACGCAGCGATCCCTACACCCGCCGAACCCTTGAGCTCACAGGCTCGAGCGAGAATGGTGGTCGTCTTTTTCGGATGAACTGCGCCGGCTGCCATGGCATCGCCGCCCAGGGGCTGGTGGGACCCAGCCTGCACGGGGTCAGCCAGCGGCGCAGCGACCGGCAGTTGATCCACCAGGTGGTCAGCGGCCGCACGCCCCCGATGCCCCGGTTCCAGCCCGAACCGCAGGCCATGGCCGACCTGCTGGCCCATCTTCACAGCCTTGAGTGAGCGGCGGCGTCCCTGGCCCGGCACGGATCCCCCCTTCTCGCCCTCTGGCTCTGGTTCTGGTCGAACCTGCCGGGCCGCTGAACGTGGGCAGCGTGGCCAGGCTCTGCGCCAACTTCGGCGTGCGGGATCTGCGGCTGGTGGCTCCTCGCTGTGATCACCTCAGCGAGGAATCCCGGCGCATGGCCGTCCATGGCGGAGCCCTGCTGGAGCAGGCCGGGCTCTATCCGGATCTGGCGGCGGCCATTGCCGATCGCACCAGGGTGGTGGCCGCCAGTGGGCGGGTGGACTCGGAGGCGGTGCCGATCATGGGCCCAGCGGAGGCCCTGCCCTGGCTGCTGGAGCCCGCGCCCGGCTCCGGCTCGGAGGCGAGCTCAGGAGGCCCGGCGCTGGTCTTCGGGAGGGAAGACCGGGGCCTGAGCACCGACGAGCTGCTCCAGGCGGGGCGCATCGTGCGACTCGGCACCGATGACGGCTACCCCTCCCTCAACCTCTCGCACGCCGTGGCCATCAGCCTGCACGCGTTACACGGCTTCCAGCAGGGTCTTGAACTGGGGCATCCGGGTGGATCCCCCGCCGTGGCCTGGCCCGAACCCGCTGAGCGGGACGTGCTCGAGGCGGCCCTGGCCGACGCCGAGGCGTTGTTGCTGGAGGTGGGTTTTCTGCTGCCCCACACGGCCCACGCCCGGATGGCCAAGCTGCGCGCCCTGCTGCAGCGCGGCCAGATCAGCGGCGACGAGGTGGCCCTGGTCCGGGGAATGGTCCGTCAGTTGCGCTGGGCCAGCCAACGGAGAACCCCCTAAGGTCCTGCCATCTCCGTCGCCCTCGGCTGCATCGTGCCTTCGGGTCGCTCCCCCCGTTCCGGCTCCCCCGGCTGGCTTCAGCCCATCGCCCTTGTCCTGCGCCTGCTGGTGATGGGACTTGGCCTCGGGGTGCTCACCGGCACGGTCCTCAAACAACTGGCCCCCAGGCTCGCCCAGGGGGCGATGGATGCTCCCAAGGCCAGCAGTGCCAGCTCACCGGTTCCCACCCCCAGGGGCGGACTGGCCAACGGCCGCTTCGAGCCCCGCGTTGAGCTCACCAAACTCAGCCAGCGCTGGAAGACCCTGGCGGCCCAGCAGAAGGATCTGAAGGTGGGTGGATTCCTGCTGGTGCTGGATGACGGCCGTTACGCCCAGCTCAATCCCGACACCCCCCTGCCTGCTGCGAGCTCGATCAAGACCCCGATCCTGCTGGCGGCCCTCGACGACCTCGATGCCGGCAAGCTGCGCTGGAACGAACCCCTGCCGCTCACCAAGGAGGTGATCGGCGGAGGGGCCGGATGGATGGCCAGCCGCCCCGTGGGCACGCGCTTCCCCTTTTATGAGGCCGCCACCGAGATGATCCGGGTGAGCGACAACAGCGCCACAAATCTGCTGATCAAGCGGCTGGGGGGCAAAGCCGCCACCAACGCCCACTTCCAGGCCCTGGGCCTGCCGGCCACGGTGGTGAACAACTGGCTCCCTGATCTCGAGGGGACCAACACCACCAGCCCCCGGGATCTTGCCCGCTCGATCGCCCTGGTGGACACGGGTGAAAAGCTCAGTCCCCGTGCCCGGGACCATTTCCGCACGATCATGGGGACCTCCCGCACCAACACCCTGCTGCCGGCAGGGCTGCTCAAGGGGCTTGGGGCATCGTCGAGCAACACGGACAGCGAGCTGATGGCCCGTGGTCTGACCGTGCTCAACAAGACCGGTGACATCGGCATCGCCTATTCCGACGCGGCTCTGATCGAACTCCCCGACGGCAAGCGGGCCGTGGCAGGGTTCATGGTCAAGGGTCCGTTCAATGACCCCCGCTCCACCAACCTGATCAGGGCCATGGCCGCCGCTGTGAGCGAAACCCTCGTCGGCCGCAACCAACCTTCCCCCAATCCCCGCTGAGGTCTGATGCGCGTCCTGACCATGGCCACCAGCCTGCTGCTCGCTGCTGGGATGGCCGCAACCCCGGCGGCGGCCGCCGCTCCCGGCACAGAGCTGAGGAGCCAGCAGGTGCGTCCACTCAGCGGCGGGCTTGACCAGGTGCCCCTGGTCAACGACAACAACCCCGAACTGATCATCGAGCCCGGCATCCTGCTCTCCACCTTCAACGGTCGCGGGACGCTGGCCGGCCAACCCTTCTCCAGCCCCGATGCCCATCTGAACGTCCCGCTGAATGGACGCTTCGACCTCTTCAGCCACCATGTTTATGCCGGCAGGCCCGAAACGCTCGACTCAGTGCTCTGGCTGGGGGTGGTGGCCGCTCCGGTGAGCAACACGCCAGTGCGGCTGAGGGTGCTGAACGGATCCACGGCCCTCTCCCAGTCGTCGGATCCGAGCCAGCCGTCTGCCCCCTTCCTGCCCCTGCCCCCCCTGATGGCGCACGATGGCAGCTCCGTGTTCGCCGGACCCGGCTCCAGGGTGGCGGCCGAACTGCTGCAGAAGCACCGCGGCATCGGGATTCCCCAGGAGTGGACCCTGACCCCTGGTCAGCTCAGCACCCTGCTGGCCCTCCCCATTCCCGTCAAGGGACTCGATCCCTTGCTGAACGGCCGCAACCTCCAGCTGCGGCTCGAGAGTGACGGTCCCGTGCAGCTGGCCACCCTGGCGGCCTTCGGGAGCGAACAGCCCCCCGAGGCGGAGGTCTGGAGCCGCCTGCTGCGCGGCGGGCTCAGCGCCAAGGAGCACGTCCCCACCCCCCGAGGCCAGGCTGGAGCGATCATCTATTCCCGAGTGAGCGGGGTGCAGACGGGCAGTCGCTGGAGCGCCAGGCTCACCGACCCCGGCGCCAAGTTGCTCTCCGTGCGCAGTGCACCGCTCTCCTGGCCGATCGCCTCACTGGAGCGTGGGCGACTGGGCAGCGGCCAGGTGCAGACCGCCGAGCTGCAGGCCCTCTACCCAGGCACCGCCTGGGCCGCCCACGGCAACTACGGCGTGGAGTACGACCTGCTCCTGCCCCTGGTGAACGACACCAAGGGGCCTGTGGTCCTCGATCTGGCCCTCGAATCCCCACGCAAGACAGACAAGCCCGAAGGCGGCCTGCGCTTCAACCTCACCCCGCCCCGTGCCGTGGTCTTCCGCGGCACGGTGGAAGTGGCCGGGCTTGACGGTACGGCGGGCCGGCCCGCCGGCCGGCGCTGGTTCCATCTGGTTCAGCGCCAGGGGGAGAAGGGCCCGAGCCTGGGTCGCATCAGCCTGGCCCCCGGCCAGCAGCGGCAGGTGAGAGTTCGCCTGATCTATCCCGCCGATGCCACACCCCCTCAGGTGCTGAGCCTTCTGCCTGCGCCTGAGGTCCCAGAGGCAGCTGTGAAACAATCCGAATCCGTGCCGGCCCCCCGTCCGTGAGTCAGACCCGCAAACGCAGGGCGTTTCCCTTCACCGCCATCGTCGGCCAGGAGGAGATGAAGCTCGCCCTGCTGTTGAACGTGATCGATCCGCGCATCGGCGGCGTGATGATCATGGGCGATCGGGGCACGGGCAAATCAACCACGATCCGCGCCCTGGCCGATCTGCTGCCGGAGATCGAGGTCGTTGCCGGCGATCCCTACAACAGTTCCCCCGGCGACCCCGACCTGCAGAGCGCCGACGTGCGCCTGCGGGCCGAGGCGGGCGAGGTGCTGCCGGTCGAGCCCCGCCAGGTGCCGATGGTGGACCTGCCCCTGGGCGCCACCGAAGACCGCCTCTGCGGCACGATCGACATCGAGAAAGCCCTCAGCGAAGGGGTGCGGGCCTTCGAGCCTGGCCTGCTGGCCAAGGCCAACCGCGGCCTTCTCTATGTGGATGAGGTGAACCTGCTCGACGACCACCTGGTCGACGTGTTGCTGGATTCGGCCGCTTCCGGCTGGAACACCGTGGAGCGGGAGGGGGTGTCCGTCCGCCACCCGGCCCGCTTCGTGCTGATCGGCTCGGGCAACCCCGAGGAAGGCGAACTGCGTCCCCAGCTGCTCGATCGCTTCGGCATGAGCGTGGAGGTGCGCACGGTGCGCGATCCGGAGCTGCGGGTGCAGGTGGTGGACCAGCGAACCGGCTACGACAGCGATCCCGATGGCTTCAACGGCCAACACCAGAGCGCCCAGGACGCGCTCCAGCAGCGGGTGGTGGAGGCCCAGCAGCGGCTGCCTCAGGTGCTGATCGATCCTGAGCTGCGCATTCGCATCTCAGCGGTTTGCGGCGAGCTGGATGTGGATGGCCTGCGCGGTGACATTGTCACCAACCGGGCGGCCAGGGCCCTGGCCGCCTTCGAAGGACGCACCGAGGTGAACGACGACGACGTGGCTCGGGTGGTGGCCTGCTGCCTGCGCCACCGGCTGCGCAAGGATCCGCTCGAGCAGATCGATTCCGGTGATCGCGTGATCAAGGTGTTCTGCAAGATCTTCGAGATGGCTGACACCACCCGCGAGGCCTTCCAGCTGGCCCTGGCCGCCTGAGGCCTTGCGCATCCTCGGCATCGATCCAGGGCTGGCCCGCGTCGGCTATGGCCTGATCGAGACCGGCCCGCCGCAGCGGCTGCTGGATTGCGGGATGATCCGTACCGAGGCCGGCACCCCTGAGGGGGAGCGTCTTGTGGAGATCGCCCGCGATCTGCGCTGGCTGGTGCGCCGCTGGAGGCCTCAGCTGGCCTCCGTTGAGAAGTTCTTTTTCTATCGCTCCAGCACCACCATCTCCGTGGTGCAGGCCAGAGGGGTGGTGATGATGACCCTGGCCCGGTTGCAGGTGCCGGTGGTGGAATTCCCGCCGATGCAGATCAAGCTGGCCCTCACGGGCTCCGGCCATGCCGACAAGAATGACGTGCTCGACGCCGTGATGCGGGAACTGGATCTGGAGCACCCTCCTCGCCCCGACGACGCTGCCGATGCCCTGGCCGTGGCCCTCACCGGCTGGTTTCAGCGCTGATGGCGGGCGAACCCCGGCTGTGCGACCCCAAACCCCTCTGGCGCCGGCATTACCGCCAGCGCCGGGGCGATCAGCCCTCAGCGCAGCGCAGACAGCTGCTGGAGCAGGCTCTGGCCGGGGTGCCCCCCCTGATCCCGGCAGACCGGAGGCTCGGGCTGTACTGGCCCCTGACGGGTGAAGCGGATCTGCGAGAGCTGGCGGCGGAGCTGCCCACACAGCTGGCTCTGCCCGCCATCCGTGCGATGTCAGGGAAGCGCAGCCTCTGCTACGAGGCATGGCGGCCGGCGGATCCCCTCCAGCCCGACGCCGCAGGGGTGCCTGCACCGGCCGCGGCGAGCACCCCCTTGCCGGCCGAAGCCCTCGGCCTTCTGCTGGTCCCGGCCCTGGCCCTCGACCGTCGCGGCTTTCGCCTCGGCTATGGCGGCGGCTGGTTCGACAGGCTGCGTGCCGATCCGCCGTGGCGCTCGGTGCCAGCCCTGATCGTGGCCCCGTTCAGCTGTGTTGTGGAGCGGCTGCCGGTGGAGCCGTGGGATGTGCCCTTCGATGGCTGGCTGAGTGAAAAAGGAATCGAATGGTTGCAACCTGTTGAGAGGCCAGGGCTCTGATGGTCTCGGCGCGGATCTTTTGCCAGGATCCCCAGGTGCGAGCCCCTGATTCCTTGGACCTCAGCTTCGATCACTCCCGCCCCTCGCCCGCCCGGCGCGTTGGCGCCACCGCGAGCCGATCCGGCACTGTTCCCGAACGCGTGATGGCCGCGGAGCTTGGCCACCGCTCCCAACCGAGTGAAGCGCTCTCGATGATGGTCAGCTCGATGGTGCGCATGGTCCAGGCCGGCAAGGGTCAGGCCGCCGGCAGCCGCTGGTCAGCCTCCTGAAGGCGCCTTAGCGTTGGAGCCACTTCCCTCGGACGCGACCACGCCCTGCCGATGACCACTCCACCTCTCACCCGTTCCTGCGGCCTGATCGCCCTCACGGCCCTTGGCTCCCTGGTGGCCCTGCTCGCCACTCCCGGCCGGGTCGAGGCGCACGCGATCGAATCGAGCCTGGATCGACTCACCTCCCTGCGGGAAGGGTTGATGCTCGAAAGCCACTTCTCCAATGGCGAACCGGTGAAAGGTGCCGTTGTGCGGCTGGTGCCACCCGATGGAGGCCAGCCCGTGGATGTGGGTCAGATCGATGACCAAGGCCGCCTCAGTTTCAACATGCCCAAGGGCGCCGATGGGGACTGGGAACTGCAGGTGGATGCAGGCCCCGGACACCGCGACTTCCTGGAAGTTCCAACCCGCCAGGGACAGGCACAACTTGATCAGGTGAGCCGAGGCGATTCAGGGTTCCAGCCGCTCTCGCCAGCTCCCCATCAGCTTCGGTCACTCCTGCTGATCGGAGGCATCACCGGACTTGGTGGTGTGGTTGGTGGCCTGGTTTTGCAGCAGCGGCGCCGCGGCTGAACTGAAGCGCCACACTGGGGCCACCTCTTCCCGGCCCCATTGATGAGCACCGGCAGCGAAACCCTCGACGCGATCGTGGAACGCCTGCGCAGCACCAGCGACCCCAAGCGCCGCTACGAGTACGTGCTCTGGCTGGCCAAGAAGCTTGAGCCCCTGCCCGAGGAATTCCGGCAGGAGGTGTTCAAGGTGAAGGGCTGTGTTTCCCAGGTGTACGTGGTGGGTCAACTGGTGGATGGCAAGCTCCACTGGCGGGGTGATTCCGATGCCCAGATCACCAAGGGGCTGCTGGCCTTGCTGATCGCCGGGCTTGAAGGGCTGGCGCCGGAGCAGGCCGCGGGCCTCGACCCGGGTTTTCTGGCTGAGACGGGCCTTCAGGCCAGCCTGACCCCCTCAAGGGCCAATGGCTTCCTGAACATTCTGAAGATGATGCAGGCCCAGGCCAAGAGCCTGACGGCGGGATGATTTCTAGGATCATCGGTTTCGCGGCGCAATCGGCATGACCATCGGCATCGGCTTGCTCGGCCTCGGCACGGTGGGAACCGGTGTCGCCGGGATCCTCACCTCCCCCGCCGGGCGCCATCCCCTGGTGGGGGAGCTGGAGCTGCGGCGCATCGCCGTGCGCGATCCGGACCGGCCCAGGTCCGTGGTCCTGGCACCGGAGCTGCTGACCACCGATCCGGCCGAGGTGGTGCAGGATCCATCGGTGGACATCGTCGTGGAAGTGATGGGCGGGCTGGAGCCAGCCCGGAGCCTGATCCTCGCGGCGATCTCTGCCGGCAAGTCGGTGGTGACCGCCAACAAGGCCGTGATCGCCCGCCATGGCGAGGAAATCGCCGACGCCGCTGCCCGCCAGGGGGTTTATGTGCTGATCGAAGCCGCTGTGGGTGGCGGCATTCCGATCATCGAGCCCCTCAAGCAATCCCTGGGGGGCAACCGCCTCCAACGGGTGAGCGGCATCATCAACGGCACCACCAATTACATCCTCAGCCGCATGGCGGATGAGGGGGCCGCCTACGGAGACGTGCTGGCGGAGGCCCAGCGGCTGGGCTACGCCGAGGCCGACCCCGCCGCCGACGTCGAGGGTGACGACGCGGCCGACAAGATCGCCATCCTCGCCGGCCTGGCCTACGGAGGTTCCGTGGATCGCGCCTCAATCCCCACGGCCGGCATCAGTGGCCTGCAAGCCCGGGATGTGAGCTACGCAGGCCAGCTGGGCTACCGGGTCAAATTGCTGGCGGTGGCCCAGTATCTGGGCTCCGATCCCGACGGGAGCGAATGCCTCGACGTGCGGGTCCACCCCACCCTCGTCCCCGCCGATCATCCCCTGGCGGTGGTCAACGGGGTCAACAACGCCATTCTCGTGGAGGGTGATCCGGTTGGGCGGGTGATGTTCTACGGCCCGGGGGCAGGGGCAGGACCCACCGCCTCGGCCGTGGTGGCCGACATCCTCAACATCGCCGGCATTCGACAGGTGGGCGGCCCGGGATGCGGACTGGATCCACTGCTGGCGGCCAGTCGCTGGCGACGGTGCCGCCTGGTGGAGAGTTCCCGCACCAGCCACCGCAACTACGTGCGGTTGCAGACCAGCGATCAGGCCGGGGTGATCGGCCGCATCGGCAGCTGCTTCGGGCTTGAGGACGTCTCGATCCAATCGATCGTGCAGCTGGAGGCCAGCGGCGGCCAGGCCGAGATCGTGGTGATCACCCATGAGGTGGAGGAGGCCCGTTTCCAGGCAGCCCTCGCGGCAATCCGGGCCCTGAGCGAGGTGGAGACCGTGGCGGCCTGCCTGCGCACCCTCTGAGCCCATCAGCAGACCTGCTGGTGGTGAGAATGAGTGCTCATGGCGCAGCGGTTGACGGGCAGGGGCTGGGCGGAGGCAATATGGAAACATTCCGCAAATTCCGCAAATATTGATGGGATGGTCATCCGCTGACCTCCAGCAGCTACCTGTCCAGCTTGAACGCCAGGCGCATCTCCCCTGCGGAACCCTGTGTTCACAACAACGCCCCAATCCCTCCACCTCTCCTGCCCTTCCCGGTTCCCAGCCCTGACCGCCTTTCCTGCCAGTCCTGATCAGGGCTGCCGCTCGCCCCACGATCCCGCGACCGCCATGACCCTTCACCAGGGTGACTGCGTTCATCTCGTCACCGATCTGGCCCTCAGCGCCGGACTCCCGAATGGCGATAACCCCTCCACCTGGACCATCGAGAGGCACTCCGGTCAATCCGCGCCCCGCCCCGGCGACACCTCCCCTTCCCAGGGGACCCTGTACCAGGTGATCGGCGTGGACATCCCCCGCGATCGTTGCTGGGTGCGCCGCTGGCCCCTGGCACGGCACGGCTCACCGGTGTTCGAAGTGCCGATCGCTCAGGTGGAGCTTCCCCATCGGCCCCATTCCCAGGGTTGCCCCTCACGGTCTTGAATGGGCGCCTCTGAGCATCCGGGAGCACCCTGCACGCCTTGCCTGCCTTGAAGGGGCTGAGCCCGCTCTGCCTGCTGGGGGCTCTGCTGGTCCTGCTGCTGGGCTGCCAGCCGCACCGACCCGGCGGGCGCCTGGTGGTGGCCACCAGTGCCCGGGTGGGGTCTGTGGACCCGGTCAGAGCCTCCACCTTCGGTGCCACCCAGCTGCTCAGCGCCGTGGGAGACCCGCTCTACCGCCTCGCCGCCGATGGCGCTGTGGTGCCCGCCCTGGCCGCCGAACTCCCCCGCGTCAGCCCGGACGGGCTGACGGTCACGATCCCCCTGCGGCGGGATGTGCTGTTCCACGACGGCACCCCCTTTGACGCAGCCGCGATGGTGTTCAGCCTGGAGCGGTTCCTGGAGATCGGCACCCTCAGCTACCTGCTCAACGAGCGCCTCGCTGCGGTGCGGGCCGCTGGCCCGCACCTGCTGGAACTGCGCCTCAAGCGCCCCACCACGGTGCTCCCCCAGCTGCTGAGCACGATCAACATCACGCCGGTCTCCCCCCGGGCCTATCGCGACTACGGCGAGCGGGCCCTGAGTGACCGTTTCGTGGGGACAGGCCCCTACCGGCTGAGCTTCTTCAGCGACCAGCAGCAGCGGCTGGAACCCTTCGATCGCTACTGGGGCACGCCACCCCGTAACGACGGCATCGTTCTGATCAGCCTGGGCAACTCCACCGCCCTCTACGGCGCCATGCGCAGCGGTGAGGTGGATGTGCTCCTCTCCACGGGCCTGCACGAAGACCACCAGCAGGCCCTGCAGCAGCAGGCGGGGCAGGGGGAGCTGCGGGAGGGCCAGGGACCGGCCCTGGAGATCGGCTACCTCACCCTCCACACCCAGCAGCCGCCCTTCAACGACCCCAACCTGCGCCAGGCCCTGGCCCACAGCCTCGATCGGGAGCGCATCAGCGAACGCGTGAGCCAGGGGCTGCGCAGCCCTCTGCGCAATCTCGTGCCCCCGGCGGTGAGCGGCGCCAAGCGGCAGATCTGGCCCGCCTATGCCCCGGACAAGGCCCGCCGCCTGTTCCGCCAGGCGGGCTACTGCGAGGGCCGGCAGATGGAGCTGCCGCTCACCTTCCGCTCCAACATCCCGTCCGACCGCCTGATGGTGCTCACCTGGCAGGCTCAGCTTGCGCGCGATCTGGGGGACTGCATCGTGCTCCAGCCCAACGGAATGGAGTCGACCACGGTGTACCGGCAACTCGGAGAGGGGGCCTTCCCGGCCGTGATGCTGGACTGGCGGGGTGCGGTACGGGATCCGGAGGCCTATCTGTTCCCCCTGCTCAGCTGCAGCGAGTCCGTGGGCGATCACTGCCTGCAGGGTGAGAGCGCCCTGAGCGGCAGCTTCTGGACCGCCCCTGGCCTGCAAGAGGATCTGCTGCGCAGCGAAGGACTGGTGGGGAGCGAACGGCTGGAGCTGCTGCAGGCCATCGAACGGCGCACCGCCGCCGCCGCCCCCTACCTGCCCCTGTGGCTGGTGACGCCCAGGGCCTGGGCCCAGCGCAGGCTGGCTCCGCCCCGCTTCGACGGCAACGGCCGCCTGCTGCTCCAAGACCTCCAGCTCCTGCCATGAGCCGCCGCCGCGCCCTGGCCCGCTACCTGGCGGCCCGCCTGGCCCTGGTGCCGGTGATGCTGTTGCTGATCGCCAGCCTGGTGTTTCTGTTGCTGCGCGTGGCCCCCGGTGATCCGGTGGATGCGGTGCTCGGCACCCGGGCGCCGGAGGCGGCCCGTGCCGCCCTGCGCAGTCAGCTGGGCCTGGATCAACCCCTGCTGCAGCAGTACGGCCACTTCCTGCTGAATCTGCTGCGGGGCGATCTGGGCGAATCGCTGAACAGCCAGGAGCCGGTGAGCCGGATCATCAGCCAGAGCCTGCCGGCCAGCCTGGAGCTGGGGCTGACGGCTCTCCTCCTGGCCGCTGTGCTGGGGCTGGCCGTGGGCTTCTCCGGCATTGCCCGGCCCGAGGGCAAGCTTGATCTGGCCGGCCGGCTCTACGGCATCGGCACCTACGCCCTGCCACCCTTCTGGGCAGCGATGGTGGTGCAGCTGATCTTCGCGGTGTGGCTGGGCTGGCTGCCGGTGGGCGGCCGCTTCCCGGCCACGCTGCTGCCGCCGCAGGGCACCGGCTTCTACCTGCTCGACAGCCTGCTCAGCGGCCCGGGGGGCGGGAACTGGCAGCAGCTCGGCGGAGCGGTCCGGCACCTGGTGTTGCCCGCCTGCACCCTGGCTCTGCTGCTCAGCGGGATCTTCACCAACGCCCTGCGCCTCAATCTGCGACGGGCGCTGGCCTCCGACTACGTGGAGGCGGCCCGCAGCCGTGGCCTCAGTGAAACCCGGGTGGTGCTGCGCCATGCCCTGCCCAATGCCCTGCTGCCTGTCCTCACGATCACGGGGATCACCGTGGCCTCCCTGATCGGTGGCGCCCTGCTGATTGAAGTCACCTATTCATGGCCCGGGATCGCCTTCCGGCTGCAGGAGGCCATCGGCCAGCGTGACTATCCGCTGGTGCAGGGCATCGTGGTGGTGGTGGCAGCCCTGGTGGTGCTGGTGAGTGTGACTGTCGACATCCTGGTGGCCGTGCTGGATCCACGCATCCGCTTCTGACTCCGGTCCTTCAGCGACTGATGTGGCTGCGCCAGCGTCGGGCGCTGCGGCCATCGAGCACATAGGCCGTGATGCCCTCGCGGCTGCGCCGTTGCGGAGCCATCGGGATGCTCCCGTCCAGCGAAGTGAGGAAGTCGGAGGTGAGGCTCAGCAACAGGTTCTGAACCCTCACCGGCTCCATCCCCACCAGACCATCGCCGAGCCGCCAGAGGGCCTGATCCTGCTCCTTGATCCGCACAGCGGAAAAGTGGCTGCCGCCTTCCACCATCACCAGACGACTGCGAAGATCCGGGTGCTGAAGGAACAGACCCAGCTGCTCACTCACCGGCGGCGTGACCAGATCCAGCCCGCCTCCAACGATCAGCAGAGGCGCCTTGAGCTGCTCAAGGCCATGACCGGGCCAGAGCAGACTTCCGAACCCGTTCAGGCTCACCACGGCGGCCACGGTCCTGGAGCCCTCGCGTACGGGCTCTGGCAGGGGCACCTCCTGCAGCTGACACTGCAGCAGCCTGGAGATGTTGATCAGGGGGATCACCTCCAGATCCCGCTCACAACGCTGGGCCAGACCGGGAACGGGGCGCAGACCACTGGAGAGAAGCGAAGAAAGTCCTCCCATCGAGTGCCCCATCAACACCACCGAGTCACCCAGGCGGGGAATCTGGCCCTGTCGCTCAGCGGCCAGCACCGCCTCCACATCGGCGAGACGATCGGGAAGGGTTTCCGCCCCCGGAGGGGGCCGCTGCCCATCGAGCATCTGACGCACCGCCCGTTCGTTGCTGCCGGGGTGCTCGATCACCAGCACGGGCCAGCCACGGGCCGCCAGTCCCTGGGCCAACCAGCTCAGCTGGGCGCTGCTGCCACCGAGGCCCGGCATCAGCAGCACCCAGGCCCCCTCACGTTCCGTGACGGTGGGCCAGAGCTCCAGCTCCAGCGGCGCTGCCCGGTGAGCCACCGTCAGCGAGAGGGTTGTGGGCCTGGGGGTGGGCTGGATCGCCGCCAGCCGTGCCCGGGTGTCGGAGATCTCCCGAGGCCGCAGTGGCAGGTCCCGCAGGCGACGCAGGGCCAGGGACTGATCTTCCAGCTGCCGGCGCCAGAGATCCGCCAACTGCAACAACCCATCGAGATCGAGGGTGAGGCTCGGGGTGGGGACCGCCAGCAGCAGTTCCACGAACCGGATCGGCTCGGGACGTTGCAGGAGCTCGCGCAGGGTGGTCAGCAGCACAACGCCGCTGCCAGGCTGGCCCCCGGCGAACAGCTCCCCCACCTCCTCGAGGAGCTGGCGGCCTGTCCAGCTCTGGAGCAGCTGCTTGGCCAGGGCGCGATCGGGCAGAAGAGGAGCCCGCAGCAAAGAGCGCAGATCGTTGCGGCTGCGCTCATTGAGCAGCTCGAACCAGACCCCCAGTTCGCTGTGACTCCCCTTGGGGTCCCGGCTCCAGGCATCGAGCTGATTCAGGTCGACCGGCAGCGACAGGCCATCGAGCCGCACATCCAGCCGATCGGCAGCCAGGGTGGCGCCACCCGCCAAGGTCGGCGTCGTGCCCACCAGCAGACTGGCCACGAGTGCCAGCCAACGACGGACGTGTTGTGACAGAGCCGCAGGCAGGAGCAAGCCAACCAATCTGGTGGTCCCAGTTTCCCGCGCCACTGCGCGAGCTGACAGTGATCCGGCTGGTGGGCAGTTTCGGTGGCGGCGGAATCCTTTACCTCACCCCTGTGGTGTTCCACCAAGCGCAGTTCTCGCCTCTGGCCGTGGGCCAGGGCCTGGCCGCCGCCGCCGTTGCCGGGACGGCGGGGCGGCTGTTCAGTGGTTGGTGGCTGGATCGTGGGCTCTGCACCACCCGGCCGGTGCTGCTGGCGGCCCTCCTCTCGGTGCTGGCCGACAGCCGGCTGCTGAGTGCGGACAGCTTCGCCGCCTACCTGCAGGGGCAGGTGCTGCTGGGCACGGCGATGGGGATCTACTGGCCGGCGATCGAGCTGGCGGTGCCACTGAGCGCGCCGCCCCTGGCCTCCAGCCGTGCCTATGCCCTGGTCCGAACCGGTGATGCCCTCGGGGTCGCCCTTGGGGTGCTGCTCGGGGCCGCGCTGGCGGGGAGCAGGCACCTGCGAGGCATCTATCTGGTCGACATCGCCTGCATGGCGGTGGTGATCACCCTGCTGCTGCGTTCACCGCTGCCCACGGCAGTGGCCGCCAGTGGCCAGGAGCGCCGGCTCAACTGGCGCCAGTGGGTGAGACCCCTGCTGCCGCTGCTGGGGGTGACGCTGCTGGCGACAGCCATGGTGTCGCTGCTTCAGAGCGCTCTGCCGCTGGATCTGGTGCGGGGTGGACTGGAGCGGGCGCCACTGCCCGAGAGCCTGGGAGCCCTGCTGCTGGGCCTGCAACTGACGCTGCTGCTGGCCTTCCAATGGCCCCTGGGGCGCTGGCTGTCGGAGCGGCCGGTGGCCTTCGGGCTGGGCTGGAGTCTGTTGGGCTTTGCGCTTGGCAGCCTGCTGCTGGCCGTCTCCAGCCTGGGATGGCAGAACCTCCCCCTGCTTGTTCTGGCCCAGGTGCCCCTGGCGGCGGCCGCGGCGGCCTTCCTGCCGACAGCCAGCGAAGCGGTGATCGAGATCACGCCGGTGTCCCATCAGGGGATGGCCATGGCCCTGTTCTCCCAGTGCTTCGCCATCAGTGCCTTCCTGGCACCTCTGGTGGGGGGCTGGATGCTGGAGCACCAGCGACACGGGGCCGGCCTTTGGCTGCTGATGTCGGTGTTGAGCCTGCTGGGATTGCTGCTGGTGGGGGAGCTCAACCGCTCCCATCCCCACCACAGTCAGCGGCGGGTCCAACGAGAGCCCTGACTGCCGTCGCGCCGGGTCAGGTTCTCTTCTCTTTGGCCTTCTGGTCACGGATCCAGGCTTCCGACTCATGGGGGAGCGGCTCGGTGCCGTACTCCCAGTCGTCGTAGTCAGGATCGTTGCGGATCCGCTGGTGCAGTTCCTTCTGGACGTCGAAGTTGTGGGGGTGATCCGCGGGAGCGGCAGGATCGATGCGCGCTTCCGGATCGTTGGCGGGGGACGTCTGGGTTGAGGGCATCACCGGCCGCTGCAGCTGAGGCCATTCTCGCCCCTGGCCTGGAACACCGCCGGGACGGAGGCCCGCCATGGACCATCAACCTCACCATCAACCCGTGATCTCACTCGTGCGACTACCGATCAAACGACTGACCACGAACAGGCCAACGGCATCTGCGATTCCGGAGTGAAGCCATCAGCCCTGATCAGACGTTGAACAGGAACTCCATCACATCACCTTCCTGCACCACGTAGTCCTTGCCCTCGCTGCGCAGCCAGCCGCGGTTACGGGCCTCGGGCATAGAGCCCGCCTCCAGCAGTTGGGCGTAAGCCACCGTCTGAGCACGGATGAAACCCCGCTCGAAGTCGGTGTGGATCACCCCTGCAGACTGGGGAGCCGTCATGCCGGCGGTGATCGTCCAGGCACGGGTTTCCTTCTCACCGGTGGTGAAGTAGGTGCGAAGACCGAGCAGCCGATAGGTGGCCTGGATCAGGCTCTGCAGCCCGCCCTCGCTCACCCCCAGTCCCTCGAGATAATCGGCGCGTTCGGCATCACCGAGTTCCACCAGTTCCGCCTCCACCTGGGCCGAGATGCGCACGACCTCAGCGCCTTCTTTCTGCGCCAGCGCTTCCACGGCGCGGCTGAAGGCATTGCCCTCGGCCAGGTCGTCTTCCGAAACGTTGGTGGCATAGATGATCGGCTTGGCAGTGAGCAGCCCAAGGGGCTTGACCATCAGCTCCTCCTCCGCCCCCAGCGCCACGCTTCGGGCGGCACCGCCCTGCTCGAGCTCCGCCTGGATCCGCGCCAGAACCGCATCCTCGGCTTGGGCCTCCTTGCTGGTGCGGACCTGCTTCTTCAACCGCTCGCGACGCTTCTCGATCTGGCTCAGATCCGCCAATCCCAGCTCCAGGTTGATCACCTCGGCATCTCGCACCGGATCCACCTCACCGGACACGTGGATCACGTCGTCGTCCTCGAAGCAACGCACCACGTGCACGATCGCGTCCACCTCGCGGATGTTGGCCAGGAACTTGTTGCCCAGGCCCTCCCCCTGGCTGGCCCCCTTGACCAGGCCGGCAATGTCGACGAACTCCACCCGGGTGGGGATGATCTCCTTGGAGCTGGAGAGATCCGAGAGTTTCTGCAGACGCCCGTCGGGCACGGCCACCACGCCCACATTGGGCTCGATCGTGCAGAAGGGGAAGTTGGCAGCCTGGGCCTGGGCGTTTGCCACCAGGGCGTTGAAGAGGGTCGATTTGCCCACATTGGGCAGACCCACGATTCCGGCTTTGAGCATGGCCGGAATCTAGACGGGACCCCCTCCAGGGCCTGAAGCCACAGTTGATGGCCCCACCAGGAAGACTGGTCGCAGCGAACGGAGCACGGCCATCGCCACGCGCATGCTCGAACAACCCCCCACCCCGAAGCCGGCCCAGGCTCCGCTGAACCCCAGCGTGACCATGGGTGCTCCGGGAGATGGCGGCCTCACGTCGCGCCGCCGCTGGCGGCGCCGACTGGCCGCAGGGGCCGTGGCCCTGCTGGTGATCGTTGGTGGAGGTCTCTTCTGGCAGCGGCAGCGGCAGGCCGCCAAGCGCAGCAACCTGGCCGACTTCACCGTGGTGGCCCAGCGGGGCACGCTCCCCGGGGTGGTCAGCGCCAGCGGCGAGCTGGAAGCGGGACGCAGCGTGAACGTCAGCCCGAAGCGGGGCGGAGTTCTCGAATCACTGTTCGTGGATGAAGGTGATCGGGTCCGCCAGGGCCAGCCCATCGCCCAGATGGACAGCGGTGACCTCCGCCAGCGGGAGCTGGAGCTGGAGGCCCAGGTGCGCCTGGCCGAGGCGGAAGAGCGTCGCGCCCGCTCGGATTACGAACGCCGCGTCAAACTGTTTGAGGAGGGGGCGATCAGCGAGGACGACATCGTCTCCTTCCGCACCCGTGCGCTCACGGCCCGGGCCACCCTGGATGTGGCCCGCAAGCGCTTCAACCAGCGCACGGTGGAGAGGGATGAGCTGACAATCCGGGCCCCCTTCGACGGTCTGATCACCCAACGTTTCGCCGATCCCGGCGCCTTCGTGACTCCCACCACCTCAGCCTCGGCCAATGCCGGCGCCTCCAGCTCCTCCGTGGTGGAACTGGCCCAGGGGCTTGAAGTGGTGGCCAAGGTGCCCGAGAACGACATCGGCCGGATCAACATCGGCCAGAGCGCCAGTGTGCGTGTGGATGCCTTCCCCGACCGTCGCTTCGCCGCACGGGTGATCCAGGTGGCGCCCCGGGCGGTCAAGAACAACAACGTCACCTCCTTCGAGGTGAAACTCGCCCTCACCGATCCCGACAATCTGCTGCGCATCGGCATGACCGCCGACATCGACTTTCAGACCGGCAGCCTGCCTCCCCAGACCCTGGTGCCCACGGTGGCGGTGGTCACCGAAGACGGACGGCCTGGGGTTCTGCTGGTGGGGAAGGACAACCAGCCCCGCTTCCAGCCCGTCACCCTGGGCTCCAGCAGCGGGCGCAACACCCAGATCCTCACGGGCCTCGAGCAAGGCACCCGGGTGTTCATCGACCTCCCCCCCTGGGCCAAGGAACCGCGCTCCTGAAGGCTGGCTGACGCCGGAGCCGGGAACGACTCAACCCAGGAAGGCCCGACTGGCCTCCAGGATCCGGCCGCTGGCCTGGCCGTCACCGAAGGGGTTATGGGCCTGGGCCATCGCCGCATAGGCCACCGGATCATCCAGCAGCAGGCTGGCTTCAGTCACGATCGCCTCGCTGTCGGTGCCGATCAGCCGGGCCGTTCCGGCGCTGACCGCCTCGGGCCGCTCCGTGGTGCGCCGCAGCACCAGCACCGGCTTTCCCAGGGCCGGGGCTTCTTCCTGCAGGCCACCGGAATCGGAGAGCAGCAGGGTGCAGCCCCGGATCGCACCCACCAGCCGGTCGTAATCGAGCGGCTCACAGAGCACGGCACGGGGATGGTCGCCCAGCAGTTCCTGCAGCGGCTCGCGCACGGTGGGGTTGCGGTGCAAGGGCAGCAGAAGGGCCGTATCGGGATGGCGATCCAGCAGCTGGCGGAACCCGTCTCCGATGCTGGTGAGGCGCTCTCCCCAGTTCTCACGGCGGTGGACGGTGGCCAGGATCACCCGCTGACGCTCCCAGTCGAGGCCTGGAAACTGGGGCAATGGGGCCGTGGCGGCCATCAGCAGCAGCGCATCGATCACGGTGTTTCCCGTGACCAGAATCTCCCCCACCACACCGGAAGCCTTCAGGTTCGCCTCGGAGACGCCGGTGGGGGCGAAGTGCAGCTGGGCCACCTGGGAAATCAGGCGGCGGTTGGCCTCCTCCGGGAAGGGGTCAAGCAGATTGTCCGTGCGCAACCCGGCCTCCACATGGCCCACGGGGATCTGCTCGTAAAAGGCGGCCAGAGCCGAGGCGAAGGCGGTGGTGGTGTCGCCCTGCACCAGCACCAGCGCCGGGCGGTGCTCCAGGAACTCCTCCCGCAATCCCTGCAGAGCCGCGCAGGTGACATGGGTGAGGGTCTGCTTCGGGGCCATCAGGGCCAGATCGCGATCGGGGGTGAGCCCGAAGAGATCCATCACCTGGGCCACCATCTCCCGGTGCTGACCAGTGAGCACCACCCGGGTGCGGAAGCCCGGATCGCGCTGAAACGCCAGAATCACCGGCGCCAGTTTGATCGCTTCGGGCCGGGTGCCCAGCACGATGCTCACGAGCGGTGCGGTGGCGGTCAAGGAGCCGTGGCGGTGGAAGGGATCCTAGGGAAGCGACCTGGGGGCCTCCACATGACAGGGCAGCTGTTTCGAGCAATGCTGAGCTCACTGGCCGCACCTCAGCCGTGAACCCGATCGAGAGCCCAGGCACTCCCCTGGCCATGGCCGCCACCCGATCAAACCCAGTACCTCCACCACCACCGGCTCCTCCGGCACCTGCCCCCGCCGTTGCGGCTCCCCAAAGGCCTGACTTCGGCGATCTGCCGGCCAGCCTCGAGGAGATCGTGGCCATCGCTGAAGCCAGCGGCTACTCCGATGTGCACATCAGCGTGGGGGAATCACCCCGGTACCGCCACCTGGGGGTGATGCTGCAGACGGGATGGCCGATCACCGACCAGGAGCAGTTCTGGCGCTGGCTGAGTGAAATCCTGCCGCCCACCCAGCTCGATCGCTTCCGCCACGACCTTGACTTCGACGCAGCGCATGCCTTCCCCTTCGCGCGGATCCGCATCAACCTGCTGGAGAGCCTGCGGGGACCGGCCATGGTGCTGCGGCTGATCCCCCTGATGGCGCCGACCCTGGATCAGCTCTTCATGCCGGCAGTGCTGAAGGAGCTGGCCACCTACCCCAAGGGCCTGGTGCTGATGACCGGTCCCACGGGCTGCGGCAAGAGCACCACCTTGGCGGCGATGATCGACTGGATCAACCGGACCGCGGCTAAACACGTCATCACGATCGAAGACCCGGTCGAATTCGTGCACACCAGCGACACCTGCCTGATCCGCCAGCGCGAGGTGGGCCGTCACACCAAACAATTCCACACCGCCCTGCGGGCGGCGCTCCGGGAAGATCCCGATGTGATCCTGATCGGTGAAATCCGTGACCGTGACACGCTGTCCACCGCCCTCGAAGCGGCCCAGACCGGTCACCTGGTGTTCGGCACGCTACACACCAACTCAGCCGTGCGCTCGGTGGATCGGGTGATGGGCCTGTTTCCTCCTGAGAGCAAGGAGCAGATGCGCCGGGAGCTGGCGGAATCCCTGCTGGCGGTGATCTCCCAGGGGCTGATCCGGACCCGGGATGGTGGACGCCTGGCCTACCACGATCTACTCGTGAACACCGAAGCCTGCCGCGACTACATCCAGCGCGGAGACCTCGACGAGGTGGAGCAGATCATGGCGCGAAGTGCATTCGACGGGATGCAGACGATCAACCAATCGCTGGCTGCACTGGTAGAAGCGGGACAGGTGGAGCCCGAGGAAGCTCTCACCCACAGCCTGAAGCCGAACGAACTGGCCCAGACCCTGCGCGGACGCATCAGCTGATGGATGGTCGGCTGCTCAGGAGCCGGCGACCAGTCGGATCAGCAGCAGACTGGCCAATCCCAGGGACAGGCCGAGCATGGCCAGACGTCCGTTCCAGATCTCGGCCTGGGGGGTGAAACCTCGGCGCCAGGCGTTGAGTTCCTGGGGGTCGACGTCGACGGGCTCGAGCCGGTTCTCGCTGATCTCAGCAGGGGCCATCTGTTCTCGTCCCAAGACAGAGTTGAAACACTGTAAAGGCGTTAACAGCCTCACCGCGTTTCGTAAAGGCGAGAGGCCTCCTCGAGAGGAAGACGCGCCATCACCCCCAGATCGGTGCCACTGCGGGCCCCGCCGGCCAGCCGGGCGGCGGCAGCCACGCCGATCATGGCGGCGTTGTCGGTGCAGTAGGCCAGGGGAGCAACGCGCCACTGGAGGCCCAGGGCGCCGCAGCGCTCCTCCATGCACTGCCGCAGCCTGCGGTTCGCCGCCACACCACCCACCAGCACCACGGTTTCCAGCCCCTGATCCTGGGCGCAGCGGCAGCTGCGCTCAACCAGCACCTCTGACACCACCCTCTCGAAACTGGCGGCGATGTCGGCCACGGGCAGGTCCCGAGGGTCCTGCTCCAGGCGCTGGACCAGGCGCAGCACCGCGGTCTTGAGGCCACTGAAGCTGAAGTCGTAGGGATGAAAGCCGCCCTGAGGCCGGGAGACCCTGCCCTTGGGCAAGGAGAAGCGTCCGGGATCACCGGAAGCCGCCTCGACCTGAATCGCGGGGCCGCCGGGATAGCCGAGCCCCAGCAGCCTCGCCACCTTGTCGAAGGCTTCACCGGCGGCGTCGTCGTGGCTGCGGCCGAGCCGCTGGTAGACCCCGACCTCCTCCACCCGCACCAGCTCGGTATGACCACCGCTCACCAGCAGCACCAGGTAGGGACCGGCCGGCAGGGGCTCCCCGAGCTGCACCGAGCAGAGGTGTCCCTCCAGGTGATGCACCCCCAGGAACGGCAGATCGTGCAGCCGGGCGAGGGTACGGCCGGTGATTGAACCCACCAGCAGAGCCCCCACCAGCCCCGGCGCCACCGTGGCGGCGATCCCATCGAGTTCGGCGTAACTCAGGGACGACTCCGCCATCACCCGCTCCACCAGCTGAGGCAGAGCTTCCACATGGCGCCGGGAGGCGATTTCCGGCACCACACCCCCCCAGAGGGCATGCTCCTCCACCTGGGAGGCCACGGCGCTGGCCAGCACCGTGCAATCGCGCACAACCGCAGCCGCTGACTCGTCACAACTTGTTTCGAGGGCCAGAACGGTGGGCATCGGCTCCAGGGAAGTCCCCTACTGTCCGCGAGTGACATCCTGCCTTCCGGCAGGCCTTTTCCCCGGAACCGGACACGATGCGCCGTCTTTTCGCCGTTCTGATTTCCGCCTTGCTGCTGTTCGGGTTCGCCTCCGTGGCCAACGCCGACGTGGCCGGGCTCACCCCCTGCGCTGAGAGCCCACGCTTCCAGCAACGGGCCAGCTCCGCGGCCACGCCGCAGGCCCAGGCCCGCTTCGAGATGTACAGCCAGGCCGTTTGCGGCCCCGATGGTCTCCCCCACCTGATCGTGGACGGACGCTGGAGCCATGCGGGCGATTTCATGATCCCCGGCATCGCTTTCCTCTACATCGCCGGCTGCATCGGCTGGGCAGGTCGTTCCTATCTGCAGGCCATCCGTGGCAGCAAGGACGCCACCATGCGTGAGATCCAGATCGATCTGCCCCTCGCCCTCAAGAGCACCCTGGCCGCAGCCACCTGGCCCCTGGCCGCCTTCGGCGAGTTCACCAGCGGCAAGCTGCTGGAGTCGGACAACAAAGTCACCGTCTCTCCGCGCTGAGCCTGTGAGGGAGCGGTTCAAAGGTCGGGAGGCCGTTCCGGCCACCGGCTCCGCTCCCTTTCCAGCCGCACCACCCCACCTTCTCCAGCCCCCCTACCGGGGATGCCTCCATGAAGAAATTCCTGACCACCGCCCCGGTGTTCGCCGCCATCTGGTTCACGATCACCGCCGGGATCATGATCGAATTCAACCGCTTCTTCCCCGACCTGCTCTTCCATCCCCTCTGAATCCGGAGCACAACGAGCAACGAAAACTGTCAAGGCAGGCCTCTCGGCACTTGCAGAGCCTTAGGCGGCCCGAGAGGGCCGTTTTTTGTTGGCGAAAGGCCACCTGGCTGGATGGGTCTGATTCAGCCGAGGTTGAGCAACGCCTCCAGGCTGGAGATCGCCTGCTCCAGGTCTCCGTTCACCAGCACAGCATCGAATTCCGTTTCAGCCTCCAGCTCCTGGTGGGCGCGAGCGAGCCGCCGCTGGATGGCCTCCTCCAGCTCGGTGCCGCGTCCCCGGATGCGCCGCTCCAGCTCCTCGAAGCTGGGGGGCTTGATGAAGACCTGAAACCCTGCCGGAAAACTGCGCCGCACCTGACGGGCCCCCTCCAGCTCGATCTCCAGCAACACCGGGTGTCCCTGGGCCAGATGCTCTTCCACGGGACCCCGCGGCGTGCCGTAGAGGTTGCCGGCGAACTTGGCCCACTCCAGGAAGCCACCCGCCTGAACCTGGGTCTCGAAGCGCTCGCGATCCAGAAACCGGTAGGTCACCCCATCGATCTCACCAGGCCTGGGCGTACGGGTGGTCGCCGACACCGACAGCCAGAGGGAGGGATGCCGCTGCAACAGGGCGTCCACCAGCGTGCCCTTGCCCACGCCGCTGGGACCGCTGATCACAGTGAGCCGTCCTGGCGTTGAAGGCGAACCCATGGGGAGCTTCGGCTGGCCAGCAGAGTAGAGGCCCCAACCGCACGCTCCGGCGTGGAGCGGCAGCCCATGGCGCCCCAGACCCAGCCAGCCCTCGCCATCCAGGCCATGGACCTCACCACCCTGCGGGCGGTGCTGGCGGAGTTGCGTCCCGAGCTGGTGCCGGCCCGCTTCGAGAAGGCCCAGCAGAGCGATCCCCACACCCTGCAACTGGGACTGCGGACCCTTCGGGGGCTGCGCTGGCTGGAGATCAGCTGGCTGGCGCAGGCTCCACGTCTGCTGGCCATCGATCCACCGCCCAAGCAGGGGGACGGCAGCACCCTGGCCCGCGTGTTGCAGCACGGCCTGGCGGGGCTGGCCCTGGTGGCGATCGAGCAGGAGGGCTTCGAGCGGGTGGTGGATCTTCATTTCGCGCCCCGGCCAGGGGAGCCCAGTGGCCGCCGCCTGGTGGTGGAGCTGATGGGCCGCCACAGCAACGTGTTCCTGCTTGACGCCCAGGGACGGGTGGTGAGCCTGGCCCGCCAGGTGCGGGAGCAGCAGTCAAGGTTGCGGCCGATCACCAGTGGCTCCACCTATGTGCGCCCTCCGGCCCTGCAGTCGGATCCTCCAAGCCTTGAGGAGCC
The DNA here is from genome assembly GCF_025128255.1 of Synechococcus sp. CS-205. Classification (NCBI taxonomy): domain Bacteria; kingdom Bacillati; phylum Cyanobacteriota; class Cyanophyceae; order Synechococcales; family Synechococcaceae; genus Synechococcus; species Synechococcus sp. CS-205. The sequence goes on along the minus strand of NZ_JAHLZB010000004.1, from coordinate 11,477 downwards.
CAACGGGCGCTGGCAGCGGCGACTGCAGCTGGTGCCGGTATCCCTGCGCCAGGCTCTGCAGCAGACCTACCAGGGAATCAGTCCGGCCCTGGCACTGCAACTGGCCGGTGAGGAGCCCGAGGCGTCGGGGGCGCTGCTGGCCCAGCCGGTGTGCTCCCTCACTCAGGAGCAATGGGATCAGCTCTGGGGTCGCTGGCAGCGCTGGCTGCAGGACCTGGAGCATGAGCGCTTCGGCTGGGGAGTGGACGACTCCAGCAGCAGCGCTGGCAGCTCAAGCCACTTCCGCTGCTGGGGAACTGCCAGCAGAGGCCCCGTGAACGCCCCCCTGGCGGCTTACTACCACCAGCGGCTGGGACAAGGGGAGCTGCAGCGGCGCCGCCAGAGCCTGCAGCTGAAGCTGCTCGCCGCCAGGGAGCGTGAAGAACGCCAGCTCCAGCAGCAGCAGACCCTGCTCGATCAGGTGGAGAGCGGTGATGATCTGCGCCGGCGCGCCGACGCCCTGCTCTGCCTGGCTGCCCCCAGCCGTGACCAGGTGGCTGAGGCCCAGGCCCTCTACCGGCAGGCCCGGCGGCTACGGCGCTCGGTGGCCTCGATCACTCCCCGGCTGGAGCTGCATCAGCGGCAGCTGGAGCGGATCGAGGCCAGCCTGGCCTTCCTTGCCCTGCATGGCACTGAGATCGTCCCCGGCCGCAGCCACCAGGCCGGAGCACTCAAGGAGGCCCTGAGCCAGCTGGAGGCCCTCGAACAGGAAAGCGAGGAGCTGCTGACCAGGGGAGGTCGCGATGGTCGCCTCTCCTCCCGGCGCGGTCCGCCCCCAACCTCCTCAGCAGGAACACCATCACCCCTGGAGCTGCTCACTCCCGGCGGCCTGCGGGTGCAGGTGGGCCGCAATCACCGCCAGAACGAGTGGATCAGCCTGCGCCAGGCCCGCCGCGGTGACCTCTGGTTCCATGCCCAGGAGTGCCCGGGCAGTCATGTGATGCTCAAGGCCTCGGTGGCGGTGGCGGCAGAGGAGGACCTTCAGCTGGCTGCTGATCTGGCTGCCCACTTCAGCCGTGCCCGTCACAATGGGCGGGTGCCGGTTCTGAAGGTGCCCTGCGATCAGCTGCAACGAATCGCCGGTGCCGCTGCAGGCACTGTGACCTACAGGGGAGGGGAGGTGGTCTGGGCTTCGCCGGAGCGGGCTGCCCACTGGCTCGCCGCGGCGGAATCCTTGCCTAAGGTCCCAGCGGAGCCAGGGCCATGAGCGAACCAACCCCATCCAAATCCGGCGGCGCTGCCACAGAAACCGCCCTGCCTCCGCCGGCTCCCATCCATGTCAGCCGCCCGGATGAGTTCCCCGGCGAGGTGGAGATGAGCCTGCTGGAACACCTGGAGGAGCTGAGGCGGCGTGTGCTGCGCAGCCTGCTGGCTCTGGTGGTCTCGGCGGTCCTCTGCCTGGTGCTGGTGCGGCCCCTGGTTCAGCTGTTGCAGGTGCCGGCCGCGGGCATGCGCTTCCTGCAGCTGGCTCCGGGTGAATTCCTGTTCGTCTCCATCAAGGTGGCCGGTTATGCCGGCCTCACCCTGGTGCTTCCCTACATCCTCTATGAGCTGCTCTGTTTCGTGCTGCCCGGCCTGACCCGGCGGGAGCGACGGCTGGTGGCGCCCGCGGTGGCGGCCTCAGCGGTGCTGTTCATGGCAGGTCTGGCCTTCGCCTGGTGGGCGCTGGTGCCCGCGGCCCTGCGCTTCCTGGTGAGCTATGGCGCCGATGTGGTGGAGCCGATCTGGTCGATCGAGCGCTACCTCGACTTCGTGCTGCTGTTGATGGTGGCCACCGGTCTGGCCTTTGAGCTGCCTGTGCTCCAACTGCTGCTCGGGGCTTTCGGGTTGGTGAGGTCCCGCACGATGCTGGGGGCCTGGCGCTGGGTGGTGCTGGGCTCCGCCCTCGCTGGCGCCGTGCTCACCCCGTCCACCGACCCTGTCACGATGCTCCTGCTCACCGGTGCGATCACGGCGCTGTTTCTGATCGGGGTGGCACTGGTGGCGCTGGTGGAGCAGGTGCGAGCCCAACCCGCCTGATCCTGATCCGCCTGGCCCCTGGCATTGGCGGCTCTGGACCCTCCGATGCCGCGGCCATCAGAGCAGGAACTCGCTGCTGCGGCCATCAGCGGCGGGTTCCAGAGCCAGGCTCATCGCCTTACCCAGCCTCGGACGGTCCCGAGTGGTGCTCAGCCACGCCCGCACCTGCTCCCCCACTCGGAGGTTGTTGAGCACTTCCACCAGCTCCCGCAGACGGGCTTCATAGGCGTCGGCCTCGAGGGGGAAGGACTGCTGCTCGAGGTAGGCCCACATCACCTGCAGGTACAGGCGGCCCCGACGCTGAACCAGCTGCAGGTCATAGGAGGCCTGCCAGCGGGAGCGCAACAACGCGATCACTTCCTCGTACTGAAGTGGCGTGGACGCGAAGGGAGCGGCGGAATCGGTCAACAGGGATGACGGCGGGGGCAGCGCACCGATGGGTGTGACAACAGCATGTTGCGGCAACCGGGCATACCCCTGGAATGGCCCTCGGTGGCCGGAGGGGCAACGGTCATAATGGGCGGCACGTTGCTTCGGCACCAAGGAACGCCTCGTATGACCCAGATCCCTGTGAGCGATGTGCCCGGAATGGGTCGTCGGCAGTTCATGAATCTGCTCACCTTCGGCACGGTCACCGGGGTGGCACTGGGGGCTCTGTACCCGGTGGTCAACTACTTCATTCCCCCCAGGGCGGCCGGCAGCGGCGGCGGCACTGCCGCCAAGGATGAACTGGGCGATACCGTCACCGCCAGCGGCTGGCTCTCCACCCACAAGGAAGGCGATCGCAGTCTGGTGCAGGGTCTCAAGGGTGATCCCACCTACCTGCTGGTGGAGGGTCCAGAGGCGATCGGCAGCTACGGCATCAACGCCATCTGCACCCACCTGGGCTGCGTCGTGCCCTGGAACAGCGGTGCCAACAAGTTCGTCTGCCCCTGCCACGGCAGCCAGTACGACGCCACCGGCAAGGTGGTTCGCGGTCCTGCCCCCCTCTCCCTGGCCCTGGCAAACGTCACGGTCGAGAACGACACCGTGTTCCTGAGCCAGTGGAGCGACACCGACTTCCGCACCGGCGACAAGCCCTGGTGGGCCTGATCCACCGCGTTCTCCCTCTCCTTCGTCGCCCGTTCGCCCACCCCCCATGCGCCGCTCCCTCTCCCTGCTGCTGAGCTCCCTGCTCGTCACCGCTGCCCTGCTGCTCGCTCCCCAGGCCAGCTGGGCCTATCCGTTCTGGGCCCAGCAGAACTACGCCAGTCCCCGTGAAGCCACAGGCAAGATCGTCTGCGCCAACTGCCACCTGGCCAAGAAGGCCACCCAGGTGGAGGTCCCTCAGGCCGTGATGCCCGACACCGTCTTCAAGGCGGTGGTCAAAATCCCCTACGACACCTCCCTGCAGCAGGTGGGTGCCGATGGCAGTCGCTCAGGGCTCAATGTCGGTGCAGTGGTGATGCTCCCCGACGGCTTCAAGATGGCCCCGCAGGAGCGAATGAGCGAGGAGCTGAAGGAGGAGACTGCCGGGGTTTACTTCACCCAGTACAGCGACGACGATCCCAACATCCTGCTGGTAGGCCCCATCCCTGGTGACCAGCACCAGGAGATCGTCTTCCCGATCCTTTCTCCTGATCCCGGCAGCGACAGCTCGATTCACTTCGGCAAGTACTCGATCCACGTGGGCGGCAACCGTGGCCGCGGCCAGGTGTATCCCACCGGTGAGAAGAGCAACAACGGCATCTTCAACGCTTCCGTGGACGGCACCATCGCCGCCATCACTCCCGGCGAGAACGGAGCCTCGGTGGTGGAGATCAGCACGGCCGACGGCCAGAGCGTCAGCGAAACGGTTCCTGCTGGACCCATGCTGACCGTGGCGGTGGGCGACAGCGTCACGGCCGGATCCGCCCTCTCCGATGACCCCAACGTGGGTGGATTCGGTCAGCTGGACGCAGAAATCGTCCTTCAGAATCCCGTTCGCCTCTACGGCATGCTGGCCTTCTTCGCTGTTGTGGCCCTGGCCCAGATCATGCTGGTGCTGAAGAAGAAGCAGTTCGAGAAAGTCCAGGCTGCCGAAGGCATCTGAGCCTTGGCCGCTTTGCCGTTCGCCTGAGTGGATTCGTTGGTGTTTCTCTCCCCGGCCACGGCCATGGCCGTGTTCACCTCACCGGGGCCCCTGATCTTTCAGCTCGGCCCCTTTTCCCTGCGCTGGTACGGCCTGCTGATTGCCCTGGCGGTGCTGATCGGTCTGCTGCTGGCCACCAGGCTCGGACAGGCCCGGGGCATCGACCCCGTACTGATCGCCGACCTGCTTCCCCTGCTGGTGCTGGCGGCCGTGCTGGGCGCCCGTCTTTACTACGTGCTCCTGGAATGGCGGCAGTACCAGCTCAACTGGCTGGAGGCCCTGGCCATCTGGCGCGGGGGCATCGCCATCCATGGGGCCCTGATCGGTGGCACTGTGGCGGTCATCGCCTACTGCCGCTGGCGCAAGCTGGCCTTCTGGAACCTGCTCGACGTGCTTGTCCCCTCCGTGGCCCTGGGGCAGGCGATCGGGCGCTGGGGAAACTTCTTCAATTCCGAGGCCTTCGGTCTGCCCACCGATCTGCCCTGGAAGCTCTACATCCCCACCCTCAACAGGCCGGCCCCTTTCCTCGATCAACAGTATTTCCACCCCACGTTTCTCTATGAATCCCTCTGGAATCTGGGGGTGGTGGCACTGCTGCTGATCCTGTTCCGAGCGGGAGCCAAGGGCAGGATCAAGCTGCCCGCCGGAGCTCTGAGCTGCGTGTACCTGGTGAGCTACAGCCTCGGCAGGCTATGGATCGAAGGGCTGCGCACCGACCCCCTCTGCCTGTTCTCCAGCCCACCCTTCTGCGAGGGGGGGCTGCGCATGGCCCAGCTGATGAGCCTGCTGCTGATCGTCCTCGGGAGTGTGGGTCTCTGGCTGATCTACGGCCAGCACCGTCCCCTGCCTGATCCTGGTGGAGCTCCCCCCCAGCCGTGGAACCCCTCTTGAGCGGATCATCCAACCTGCCAACGCCTCTGCCGGCTTCTTCAGGCAGAGAGCCCCCGGGGCCTGTGTTGATCGTGGGGGCAGGCCCCGGAGCCGTCGACCTGATGACCGTGCGCGCCACCCGCGCCGTTCAGACCGCCGACGTGCTGGTGTGGACCGATTCCCTGGTGTCGCCTCAGATCGCCGCCCTGGCGCCCACCCACTGCGAAAGCATCCGCACCAGCACTCTCACCCTTGAAGAGGTGATGGCGCTGGTGGTGGAGCGAGCACGTGCCGGCCTGCGGGTGGTGCGCCTCCACGACGGTGATCCCTGCCTCTACGGAGCCCTGGCGGAGCAGATCTGCCGCCTGGCCGATGCTGAGCTGGCCGTGGAGGTGGTGCCGGGCCTGAGCGCCTACCAGGCCACGGCCGCAGCCCTGAAGGCCGAGCTCACCATCCCCGGACTCGTCCAGACGATCGTGCTCAGCCGGGCCAGTGGCCGCACCGGCGTGCCGGAGCGGGAATCGCTGGCACAGCTGGCTTCCCTGCGGGCCTCGCTCTGTCTCTACCTCAGCGCCCGCCACGTTGAATCGGTCCAGCAGGAGCTGCTGGAGCACTACCCCGCCGACACGCCCGTGGCGATCGGCTACCGCGTGAGCTGGCCGGATCAGTGGCTGCAGGTGGTGCCCCTGGAGCAGATGGCGGCCGTCAGCCGGGAGCGGCAGTTGATCCGCACCACGCTCTACGTGGTCAGCCCTGCCCTGGCGGCCCCGGAGCTGGCACGATCCAGGCTCTACTCCGCCAGCCATGACCACCTGTTCCGCCCTGCCAAGGCCGTGGCCAAGGCCGGCGGATCAGGGGGGTGAACCACGGTGTTTTAGGATCAACAGGTGCGGGCGATTAGCACAGCGGTAGCGCACTTCCTTCACACGGAAGGGGTCACTGGTTCGAATCCAGTATCGCCCATTCTCAGATTCAGGCCTGTTCACTGCGTCCATCTTCCCTGACCGGGGGATCGCGCTCAGGCCAACACAGGGCTGGTGATCAGCTCGGCGTGGAGGATGTCCATCACCTCAAGAATGCGGGCCGAATCGCTGGGATCGAGGTCCAGTTGAGCAGCAAGATCGGAGAGGATCTGCTGTTCCTGAGCCACCAATTCCCCATCGGAGCGCATGATTTCGGCGGCCACCGCAAAGGCGGTCCGTCGCTCATGGGCATCCAGCTGAAGCGCTGCTCGGGCCATCAGGATGGGGGCTCCATCGCGACGCAGCTCAGCCAGCAGGCTGTCGAACAACTGAATCATGGCGGCATCCCCCATCTGGTTGAAGGGGACCCGATAGTCGAGGGAGTGGCGCAGGGCTCGCGAACCGGCACGGGTGAGAACCCCATCCCAGGAGACGGCGGCAAGGGCCACGGCCACAAAGGCGGTCGGTGAATCCATGGTGCTGGAATCAGGAATGTCCTGGCTCCGTCATGGCGGGGCGGGAGCAGCCTGCGCTGTGGTCCTCGCTACCGCCCATCGGATTCCACCACCAGACGCACCCCCGTGGCCTCCGCCAGGGGCTCGGCACATCCCTGCAGGCTCCAGCGCTCGAGGCTGAGGTCCAGGGGCGAGGCAGGCTCGAGGCCGATGCTCAGTTCACTGGTGCTGCAGGCGATGCGCAGGCCGGCCACTGCCGGTGTGGGGCGGCGATCGAGAGCCGCGGCCAGCCGCAGGAGCATGGCCATCCCGCTGACGGTGCGTCTCTGCTCGCGGCCCGGCAGCAGCAACCAGGACTCATGGCGCTTCTTGGGAAGGCTGCGACGGTGGTAGCGGGCGATCGCCGCCACCATCAGCTGCTCCGTCTCGGAGTAGCCGAGCAGGTCGCCGTGGCGGATCAGATACCAGCTGTGCTTGTGGTAAGCGCCGATGTTGATGTGCTGACCACAGGCGTGCAGCATCGCCGCGGCCCAGAGCAGTTGCCGTCCTTCGCCCTCGTCCTGGTGCAGCACTCCGCGGCAACGGTCGTAGAGGATGAGGGCATGCTGCGCCACCCGCTCAGCCCGCTTCTGGTCAACGCCATAGCGCTGGGCCAGCTGCAGGACCGTGCGCCGGCGGATGCTGCTCTGGTAGGCGAAGCGATCGACGATCAGGTCGTGGCGGAGCATCCAGTCGACGATCAACCCTTCGCGCAGGGCCCGCTCGCTGATCACCATCTCCCCGGCCTGGAGCATCGCCATGGCCTGCTGCAGCACCAGGGCACCCGGCACGATGATTTCTGCCCGGCGTTCATTGATCGCCGCCAGGGAGCGCCGTTGCTCCGGTGTCATCGTCGCCAGCCGGTTCACCTGCTGATCGATCTGATCCCGGCTCATCCTGAACCCCTGCAGGCGCAGGGGGGTGCGCTCCTGCCCAGAGGCCACCAGTGACGCCAGGGCCGTGGCCGTGCCGCTGGTCCCCACCATCACCGGCACCTGGCCAGGCCTCAGATGGCGCTTGACCCGCTCCACGGCCGGCTCCAGGGACCCCTGGATGAAGGCCCTCAGGAACGTGAGCCTGGCCGGCGGCAAGGGGTCTTCCCGGATGAAGTCCCGTTGCAACCGCACGGCGCCGATGCGGGTGCTGGTGAGTTCACGGGCATCCCCGCCGTCGGCAAGGATCAGCTCAGTGGAGCCGCCGCCGATGTCGAGGATCAGGTGGGGGGTCTCGCCGAAGGCCATGCCTGAGAGCACCCCGAGGTAGATCAGACGCGCCTCTTCCTGGCCGCTGACCAGATCCACCTCCAGGCCCAGTTGTTCCTGGACCGCCTGCACGAACAAACGACCATTGGGCGCCTCCCGCACCGCGCTGGTGGCAGCGGTGAGGATCTGCTCCACCCCATGGCTCTCCGCCAGTTGGCGGCAGTGGCGCAGGGCGATGAACGCCCGCTCGATCGCCTCCGGGGTCAGGTCGCCTGTCTCCGGGTCCCGCTCCCCCAGGCGGGTGGTCGACTTTTCCGCCAGCACCAGCTGAAAGCTGCGCAACTCCGGATTCACCGCCGCGATCAGCAGGTGAATGGAGTTGGTGCCGATGTCGATGGCCGCCACATGCCTGATCCCGACGCCGGGGACCTGGCGGACAGGAGCCACCTCCGTGGTGGCGAGGTCGGGAGGGGCCATCGGGCGACCAGCCGTCACGGACCGCGCCACTTTGCCACCGAAGACCCCAACCGGATGCCCCTGCCTCAGCCATGGCCTTGCCCTGAACGGAAGGGCCGTAACCTGCGCCAATGAACATCCGCGCCTCCCTGCGGGGTTGGTTCGAGCTGCTGCGCTGGCACAAGCCCAGCGGACGTCTGATCCTGCTGATCCCGGCCGGCTGGGCCCTCTGGCTCTCCCCCCTGGCGCCGCCAGAGCTCTCCCTGGTGGCCCTGATCGTGGCCGGTGGCCTGGCGGTGAGCGGCGCCGGCTGCGTGGCCAACGACCTCTGGGACCGCCGCATCGATCCGCTGGTGGAGCGCACACGGCGGCGCCCCCTGGCCAGTGGCCGGGTTGGGGTGGCCGAGGCGATGGTGCTGCTGCTGGCTTGCCTTCTGGTGGCCCTGGCTGTGGTGCTGCTGCTGCCGGCGGCCAGCCGTGGTCTCTGCCTGGCCCTGGCGACAGCCGCCTTGCCACCGGTGCTGATCTACCCCTCCGCCAAACGCTGGTTCGCCTTTCCCCAGATGGTGCTCGCCCTCTGCTGGGGGTTCGCGGTGCTGATCCCCTGGGCGGCCGCCACGGCCAGCCTGGGAGGGGGCTGGCCCCTGCCGCTGACCTGGCTGGCCACGCTGCTGTGGACCTTCGGCTTCGACACCGTCTATGCCATGGCCGACCGGACCGATGACGCTGCCCTGGGCATCCGCAGCAGCGCCCTCAGCCTGGGAGAGGCGGCGGCTGGCGTGGTGGGGCTTTGCTATGCGGCGGCCGCTCTGCTGCTGGCGGGCGCCGCCAGCGCGGCCGGGGTGCACTGGATCTTCTGGCCGCTGTGGACGCTGGCCGCCGCCGGGATGCTGCGGGAAGCCCTTCGGCTGCGAGGGCAACCTCCCCGCTCCCGCTTCGGGGAGCATTTCAGCCGCCAGGTGCAGCTTGGCGCCCTTCTCCTCCTGGCCCTGGTGCTGGGACGCGGGACATGAGCGACTGGTTGCCACCACCACTGCGACCGGGAGACCGGGTGAGGCTGGTGGCCGCCAGCTCAGCCCTGGCGGAGTGTCAGCGTCTGGAGGCGGGCATGGCCATGCTTGAGGGGTGGGGGCTTGAGGTGGACCTTCCCTTCGCCCCTGAGCGGCGTTGGGGGTACCTGGCCGGCCGCGATCAGGAACGCCTGGCCGACCTGCTGCCCTCGGCGCAGGCAGCCACCGGTGACCCGCCCGCTCTGCTGGCCTGTGTTCGTGGTGGCTGGGGTGCGGCGAGGCTGCTGGAGGGGCCCCTGCCCCTCCCGGAGGGGTGGTTGCTGGGCTTCTCGGATGTGACCTCCCTGCTGCTGGCCCAGCAGGCCAAGGGCCTGCGCGGCGCGGTCCACGGCCCGATGGTCACCACCCTGGCGGCCGAGCCGCCCTGGAGCCAGGAGCGGCTGCGCCAACTGCTGTTCGGAGAAGTGCCGGACCCGTTGCAGGGGACACCGTGGCAGGGCGGGCAAGCCGAGGGGCCCCTGCTGGTGGCCAACCTCACCGTCGCCACCCATCTGCTGGGCACGGAGCACCTCCCAGACCTGGAGGGAGCGGTGCTGCTCCTGGAAGACGTGGGCGAGGCCCCGTACCGGATCGAGCGCATGCTCACCCACTGGCGCCTCTGCGGCGCCCTGCAGCAGCTGGCCGGAATCGGCTTCGGCAGCTTCCAGGATTGTGAGGAGCCCGACGGGGAGGGGGTCAGCGCCGGGGAGCGCTTCAGCCTGGAGCAGGTGCTGCGGGAGCGCACCGCCGATCTGGGCATCCCCGTGGTCGCCGGGCTGCCGGTGGGCCATGAGCCCGGCAACGCGGCCCTTCCCCTGGGGGTGCCCTGCCGCCTGGATGGCGGGAGCGCAGAGCTGAGTCTGCTGCTCTGAATCAGCTGGGGACTCAGACGCTCGCGCCGCTGCGCTCGCCCAGCACCGCCTCGGCGATGGTGAGATCGAAGGGAGTGGTGAGCTTGATGTTCGAGGCCGCGGCCTCGATCACCCGCACCGGCCAGCCGAGTCGCTCGAACAGGGAGGCGTCGTCGGTCACACTCCAGCCTCCGGCTGCAGCTCTGGCATGGCCGCGGCGCAGCTGGTCCACGGGAAAACCCTGGGGCGTCTGTGCCGCCCAGAGGGCCTGACGATCGGGAGTGTCCACGATCAGGCCATCGGCGGCCACCCGTTTGATCGTGTCCGACACCGGCACCGCCGCGATCACCGCCTCACCCCGAGCGGCGGCGGCAGCGCAGCGGCTGATCAGATCCGGCTCCACGAGGCAACGGGCGCCGTCATGGATCAACACAGCCTCGGCTTCCGGCGGCAAGGCCGCCAGGCCCAGGCGGACTGAATCCTGCCGAGTCTCGCCCCCCTCGATCCAGCACACGGGCCGATCCGGCTCCGCTGCAGTCACCAGGGCCTCCACATCCGCCTGGTCCCGGCTCTGGCCCACCAGGCCGATCCAGCTGATTTCCGCAGTGGCCAGGGCCGCCTCCAGGGTCCAGGCCAGCACGGGGCGCCCCGCCACAGGCAGGAGCAGCTTGTTGCGCTCCCCCCCCATCCGGCGGCCGCTGCCGGCGGCGGCGATCAGCAAATGCACAAGGGACTCCCGCGCTGCGGACAAACCAGACCAGATTCATACAATCAGGCCGCCCGCCGCCTTCCAGCCGCCGCTCCGATGCGTGTTCTTGTACTGATTCCGGGCGGCATGGCAACCCAGCTCCAGGCCCTTCCGGCCGTGGCCGCCGTCGCCAGCCATCTCAACGCCCAGGTGCAGGTGGCCTGTCCCGCCGAGGTGTCCGCGGCCTGGAAGCTGCTGCCGGCAGTGGAGAAAGTGCTCTCCTACGGCTTCAATCAGGGGGTCAGCCTGGCCGACTGGGCCAACCTGCTCGGCGGTGTTCGTGAGCCCGATTTCCAGGTCTGCCTGAATCTGGGCAGTGGCTGGCCGATCGATCTGATGCTCTCCCTCGGCCACATCCCCACCCGGATCGCGACGGGGGGCTTCTCGGCCACCACCACGGTGAACCGCCAGCCCGGCTGGCCGAACCAGACCCTGGAGGCCTGGCTGCGGCCGATCGGCGTGCCTCTCGATGCCGCCGGGTTCCGCCTCGGCCTGCCCAAAACCGCCCTCGAGAAGGCCGTGGCCACCGCACCGGCAGGGGATGGTCCCCTGCTGCTGCTGGCTCCGACCCCCCAGCCCACCTCAACGGAACCCGACTGGCCAGCTGCGCGCTGGCAGGAACTGCCGCAGGCGATCCGGGCTCGGCTGCCGTCGCTGCGGGTTGAGCAGGCCCGCAG
>NZ_JAHLZB010000048.1:0-3761 GCF_025128255.1 Synechococcus sp. CS-205 | reverse complement strand
CCTCTGCCCCACCGCCACGTCCTCCTGGTCGGTGTCGAACACGATCGGCAGCCCGAACAGCAGCCCTGAGGTGGTGCGGTATCCCGCCACCACGGCGTCGTAATCCTCCTGGTGCATGAAGCCCAGCAGCGGCGAGAAGCCGCCCACCACCAACAGCTCCACATCGCAGGCGTTGCGGTGGCTGCACTCCAGCACCCGATCCACACCTGCCGTCACCGCCTGGCGCTCGGCCTCGGAAACCATCAGGTCCACCAGCGTTCCGCCGTGGGGCGGGATCAGGCCTGTGCTGGAGCGTCCGGTGGCAGAGGCGGTGGTCATGGAGGCCTTCGGCAGGTGGCGCGATTGTTCCACACCATCGTGACTCGATGAAAAAGGGCCCCAATGGGGCCCGGATGATGCGCCGGCGATCACGGCTGAAGGAATCGAAGGCCAGCCACGCAGGGGCCTCTGATCTCTGGTTCAGACCTGCTCGAGGCGGCCGTAGAGCTGGCCGGTGACCTTCACGTCAACGGCAGTCTTTCCGCCCATGTCGGTGTCGGAGGGCTGGACCGCTGTGAACACACCCGCGAACTCACCGGTGGCGTTGTCCACCTTGGTGATCGAGAAGCTCATCGTGCCTTTGCCCTCGATGTACTGCTTGACGTTTTCCCTGGTGAGGTCCTCGTCGTCACCGGCAGGCACCAGGCCGACAGCACTGCTGTAACCGGTGGTCAGTCCACGACCCTTGGGATCGAGGAAGTTGCTGGTGCGGTAGCTGGGGGTGCGGTAGACGCCCTCGAAATCCGTGCTGGTGCTGATGGCGGCGGCCCCACCGGCGGTGGCGAGCAACTCCTTGCTGGAGAAGGTGAAGGGCACCTCCTCCCCGCCGGGCATCAGAACGGTGATCGGCTGGAAGTCGATGCCGCCGAGCTCCTTGAAGGTGAGCGTGTCGCCGTCGATGCTGAGATCGCCGTAGACCTGATCAAGGCTGGAGGTGTAGCGGGTGAGGATCTTGCCGGCCACGAACTGGGCCTCCTGGCGCTTGTTGGCCGGCTCACCCTTCACGAACACTTCGCTGGGGTGGAGGCAGATTTCACGCAGCTGGTAGCGGCTTGAAGGATCCAGGGGGATGGATCCACGGGCCGAGTCCGGAAGGGTCGGGCAGTCGTTGGCCTTGCCGGTGTTGACGATGTCGTCGTAGGTGACATTGGCCCGTTCAACGGCTGAGGCACCGCCACCGCACGCTGTGACCAGCGTCAGGCAGAGCGCCAGCACAAGGGCCAGCAGGGGTCGAAAACGCATTGGGAGAAGCCGCACGAGCAGGGTGAAACCTTGGAGATGGGTGCGCCAGCGGCGATCCTACAGATGAAAAACCCGGGTCCCGATAGCATGTTGCGGCTCTCAACAACCCGTAGGACGGGACGCCGGATTGCAGCCATGACCACAGGTCCAAACGCTCCTGCCGAGGGCCAGGATCCCCAGCAGCACCTGGACCAGCCGCACCTGGAAGCACTGATCCAGGAGGCCCATCAGCTCGCCGCACGACTGGAAGGCAACCCCGAGGAGCTGCTGACCCTGCTGCGGGAACTTGAAACCCTGCACCGCTCGATCCAGGAGGGCCAGTTCCGGCGCAGCCTCCCGGAAGACCGCCAGCAGCTTTTCGCCCTGCTCAAGGATATGGAACGCAGCGGCGGCTGGCCCTACATCCCCCGCCTGCAGCTGCGCACCTTCATGGATCTGCTGCAGCGCAACGACCGGCCAGTCCCTGAGCAAGAGCCTCCTCTGGCGGCCTGAGCGGACCCGGCAGGGCTCCGAGGGCGCTGAGCAGCTGATGGGCCACGGCGAACTTGCCGGCGGGCTGGATCCGCTGCACTTGCTCACCTGGGCCCAGCAACCAGCCTTCGTTGGTGGCCACCCCGAAACCGGCCCGGGGCCTGTCGATCGGATTGGCGAACAGCAGGTCACAGCCCTTGCGCTGGAGCTTGGCGCGGGCCTGGGGGAGCACATCACCCGAGTGGGCCGCGAACCCCAGGATGCGTTGACCCTCGGGGCGGCGAGCCACCAGCTGAGCGAGCAGATCCGGCACCTGTTGCCAGCCGCCGCTGAGGGTGGAGAGCAGATCCTGCTTGCTGAGCTTCTGGGTCTCGGGTGTGGCCCGGCCGTGATCGGCCACGGCAGCGGCCATGGCCACCACATCGACCCACGGTTGCAGGCGCTCGAGCGCCTGATCCATCTGTGCCCCGCTCTCGACGGGGTGCGTGCGCAGACCTTCCAGCAGCAGCGGATCGAGGTTGAGGGGGCCGTGCACCAGGTCGACCTCAGCCCCGCGCAGCCGGGCGGCCTGGGCCAGCAGCACCCCCATCAGGCCACTGCTGGGGTTGGTGAGGCAGCGGGCGGGATCGAGCCATTCGCGGGTGGGCCCGGCGCTGACCAGGAGCCGTTGCCCCTGCCAGTCGCGCCGAGAGCCATGCAGCCGCAGGGTTTCCAGTCCCAGCAGCAGCTGCTGCGGCTCGGCCATCCGGCCGGCGCCCTGCCGGTCGCAGGCCAGCTGGCCGGCGGCCGGCCCCAGGGGCAGCACCCGCTCGAAGCCCTGCAGCTCCTGCCAGTTGCGCCGCACCCCCGGTGAACTCCACATCGCCGTGTTCATGGCGGCGGCCGCCAGCACCGGGGCCTCCGTGGCCAGCAGGGTGCTGGCAAGCAGGGTGTCGCCGGAGCCGTGCACCCAGCGGGCCAGGCTGGTGGCACTCAGGGGAGCCAGCAGCACCAGCTCAGCCCATTCAGCCAGCTCCACATGCAGGGGACGGGGCGCCCGGTGGCTCCACTGATCCTCCTCGAGGTGGCAGGGGGCCCGGCTGAGGCTGGCGAGGGCCACCGGGCTCACCAGCCGGGCGGCACTGGGGCTGAGCACGCAGCGGACCTGGGCACCGCGCTGGGCCAGAGCACTCACCAGGGCCGGCAACTTGACGGCGGCGATGCTGCCGCTGATGGCCACCAGGATCCGGCAGCCGGCGAGTGGATCGTGATCAGCCCCGCCCAAGGAGGGAGGTGGGCCTGGGGGCTCACTCCTCATCGAAGGGTTCCTGATCCACCAGATGCACGTAAGGGCGTGCCAGTTCCGGGCGGTGGATCGCCAGGGCCCGCATCAGGTGCCAGTCCTGCAGACCGGCGAAGGGGGTGGGGTAGTCGTCTTCATCGAGGCGCTGGGCCAGCTCGGCGATGGCCGCCTCATCGAAGGCGGCCAGCCGCTCAGGCGTGATCGGAGTTGCGGACACGGGACCAGGGGCGCGAAGCACCCTTCAATTCCAGCGCATCGCCCCCGCCCGTGGGCTGTGGCGGTGCAAGCCCGGGCGGATCAACAGCGAATCAGCAGTGATAAATTCCCCTCAGGGATATCCCTGAGGGGAATTAGCTCAGCTGGTAGAGCGCTGCGATCGCACCGCAGAGGTCAGGGGTTCGAGTCCCCTATTCTCCATCTCCTTCAACCTGCCCAGTGCTCTGGGCAGGGCAACTGCAGCCCCAAAGATCAGACAGGGGTCAGTTCGTATCAAATCAGTGGCCATGCTGGGGTTGGCCAGGGAGTTGTTCGGAGCTTAAGTGTTGCCCAACACATCCATCTTCGGCTACTGATTAAAACGGAGGATCAGGCCGCGTCCCTTTGCGTGGTGTAAAACCCGAGGCCCGAATGCCCTGATCAGAGGGTGAACAGGGTGGAATGACGGGCTGTCATTCCGGAGGTGCAGATGCGCCTCGTTCAATCACGATGAATCAGGACGAATGACTTG
>NZ_JAHLZB010000047.1:0-26996 GCF_025128255.1 Synechococcus sp. CS-205 | reverse complement strand
GCCCTGGGCTCCGCCGCGGCGATGCTGACGCTGGCGGCAAGCCTTGAAGACGCCTCAGCGAAGCCGAACGCGGGCGGACCTCCCCCCCGGATCCGTCAGACCGTGGCTCCGATCGCCACAGCGAACCGCGTGCTGGAAGAGGCGCTACGACAGGAGCTGTTTCCCGTATCGGTGCTGGACGACCAGGGGCATGGCCCCGACCCGGGCACGGCGGAGTGGCGTCAGGCCGAAACCCACCAACGCCGCAACGCCTGCCGGGCGGCGGGCCCCTTGCGCTACGCCTACAACCGCATCGACCTGAGCGGAGACCGGCAGGACGAGCTGGTGGCCACCGTCATCGGCCCTTACACCTGCGGCACCGGCGGCTGCAACGCCTATGTGTTCCAGAGCGGACCCAAAGGCAAGGGTCTGCGCCTGGTGTCACAGATGTCGCTGTTCAAGCCGCCGCTGGTGGTGAGCGACCAGCGCCACAACGGCTGGAGAGACCTGATCAGCCGGGTGCGGATCGATGCGGGCCAAGGCTACTACGCCCGTCTGCGCTTCAACGGCCGCAGCTATCCAAGCAATCCTTCAACGCCACCCGCCGAGCCCCTGCGCCGCCCCGTCTCAGGCGTGGCCCTGCTCGACACCAACGACAACGCCAGCTCCACCCATCCTCTGCCCTGCGACAGGCCCGCCATCGCCGCGCCGCCACGCGGCGAGTGATCGATGCATGGGTTTCATCGGGTCATCCTGAAGGCATGGCCGCGGCCTTCCCTCCTTGAAGCGCCAGATCGCTCTGATCAACCACACGATCTACGGCACCGAGGTGACTGAACGTCCCACCTGAGATGCACGTATTCGTAGAGGGGGCGCTGCGCACACACCGCAATCGATGCCGAGTTGGAGGCTCACGTTCAGTGGCAGGGCGGCTGAGAGTCGCCATTCACAACTCTCGGTGCAGTGGACGAACGGTTCAGAAGGGGCTGGGTGCTGTGACTCATCGACGTCTGGCTGGCTTCCTCCACAACAGGCCGGCGATCCCGCTCACGACACCGGCTCCTCCCAGGAGGTAGCCGATCGGGATCAGAGGGAATGCCTCCCGCAGGGTGCCATCAGCTTCCACCCGTACCCCGATCAGTCGGTAGGCCACGGCACTGACCACCGCGCCGGCAAGCAGCAGCAGCGAGAGGCGGATGAGGGTGCGTTTCATGGCCGCAGCTGCTCCAGCAGGGTCTGGGTGAGCGCCAGCTCACAGCGCGTCGTGAAGATGCCGTAGCCGGTGCCCTGGAAGCTCAACGACTTGGCGTAGGCGCACACCCTGCGGCGTTCGGCGCCGAAAGCACGCGCCTGCTCGTTTGGGTCGGCACTCGTCTTGTAGAAGCCGGTGAGGTTGTCGCGCCAGAGCGTCTGGAAGGTTTCGCTGGGCACCTGCCTGGCCTCGCTGGCCACCCGGGCCAGGGCCTTCTCCAGCTCCCGGTCCATGGCCTGGAGGGCTTGCATCACGCAGCGGGTTTCAGCCACGGTGCTTTCGGATGGCCTGCACACCTCCGCTGCCTGCGCAGGCAGTGGCAGCAGCGGGCCCAACAGAATTCCGAGCAGCAGGGGAAGACACGGGCGCATGGCTGGCACATCCGGGAGGAGATTGATCATGCTTGCTCCTGCTCTTCCGAGTCGCCGCCTCTCCTCGCCATGACCAGATTGCTCTCCCGCCATCTCCCCCTGCTGCTCACGGCCATCGCCGGCTGCCTTGTCAGCCACCCGGCTGCCGCATGGGCAGCCCCGGCAGGCAGCAACCTGGCGGTGCTGCTTCAGGCAGCGGGCGGCCAGCCCCTGGGCCTCTACGACGGTGTGCGCTTCGTGCGGATCAACGCCACCGACGGCACCCGCATCACCGTCACGATCAACTGCGAGCAGGAGCTCTGGCGGGTGGCCCGCATTGAGCCCAGAACCGGCCGAGCGGACTTCCGCGACGATCGCTTCCAGAGTGCTGCCGGCATCGGCCGTAGCCGCTGGTGCACCACCCCCGTGCGCACGATGGAGTGAGTCTGGGCTCACTCCTCCAGCAGCTGCACCTGGTACACGGCCACATTGCTGTGGGCAAGCGAGCGCACGATCTCAGGCACCATCTGCATCGGGGTGCAGAGCGTCAGCGAGCGGCGCCTGCCGGCGGCCATCTCCGCCAGGTGCTGGGGATCGATGCTGGTGGAGCGCTGCTGCGCTGCAGCCTCAAACACCTCCACCGCTGGGCTCTTCCCGGAACCCAGCACAAACAGCACCCGCCGGGGCGTCTCGCTGTAGTCGCGGCTGAGGGCCTCCAGGGCAGGGATGTCCGGGTGTGTCATGGCCTGCTGGTGGTGGGGGATTGCTACACCCACCTGGATAATCGATTGGCTTTCCTTTGCTCACGCATGCTCCACCGCCGCTTCCTCGCCATCGCTGCTGTCAGCGCGAGTGTCATCGCCGGGGCCTCCCTGGTGCGTCCTGCCACGGCCGCCCAGGCGCTGGACTGCTGGATGAACGACAGCAAGCAGACCTGTCAGGTGAAGCCCTGGGGCAACGGGGGATTTGAGATCAGCTTCAGCGGCAGTGCCATCTATCGCTTCGTGCCGGCCGGTCCCCCCACCACCGACAACCGCCGCATGCGTGATGAGCAGGGCCGCATCTGGCTGATGAGCGGCCACCACAGCTTCACGCTCAGCGAGCAGAACGGCGACGGCAACAGAATCGCCGTCTCCAACGTCAAGAGTCGGCCCGCAGCGGCCGTGGATCACCAGGCCCACAGCAAGGTGAAACTCAGCGGCCATGGTCAGCCCACGGTGACCCTGTACGCCAAGCCCAACTACGGCGCCGCGATCGCGGGGATGGGGGTGTCGGGGGAAACGCTCGACAAGCTGGCGTGCACCTCAAACAGCCAGGGCACCTGGTGCCGGGTGGGCTACCCAGGCCAGAGCGGCCGGGTGCTGTGGGTGAACCGGGACTCGCTGATCTTCCTGGGGGACGGGGAGTAAGTCATCGCCCCTGCATTTGCTTGCCCTGGCCGGGTTCTCTGACCTGGCCTTTGCAGCTGCCCATGCGATCGGGATGGAGAAGCGCATCACGCAGCACTACGGCCGCTCCGGCCGTCCCGTCCAAAAGCCCCGTTTCATGCCTGCTCAGCGGTGGGAGCTGCGGCCGCTGGTCACGAAGCCGGCCCGGTTGAGCTCACTGGTGCCGCCGCCCATTGCCCCGCGCTTCCACCGTGGCTCTGCATCACGCTGCGAGGCTGCTGTCTTCATCGATCTGGGAGAGCCGATCCCTGGTCAGTCAGCTCTTCCAAAGCCGCGAGTGGGGCTTCCCCGTAAGCAGGCGATCGAGCAGTGGCAGAAGCTCCTCGATGCGGGCTGGTTCAGCATTGGGGTCCAGTTCACAGGGCTCATGGATTGGGGCTGAGCGGCCAGAATCGTGCCGATCGGCCGCAGCAGCGCCTACAAATAGGTTTCGAATGATGCAGTGAACCTGATTCAGCCGACGCTGGAGGTCTGGGACGACTGCCGGAACTGCTCAAACAACAAGCACGGCAACCAATGATCCGCACCACAATCACCGCTCTGGCCATCGCCACCAGCGCTATCGCCACCCCTGCCCTGGCCGACTCCGCCAAGGCGTATTGCGAGATGGTTCGCACCAACGGCGAAATGCTCAAAGGAAGCTGTACCTGGTCCCAGATGCAGGGAAACGTTTACATCGATCATTTCAACCATTACGCCTTTGCCTTCCCTGCCGCCGAGGAGGGCAAGACCTACGAACGCACCAACCGTGAAGGTGCTGGCCCCTCCTTCAAGCGCCCCGGCTACGTGATCAACGTGTACTGGGAGAAGCCGGTCCGCGAGCCTGGGGGAATCTGATGCCGGCTCACTCCACAGGGAACCTGAACAGCGGCTGCGGGCCTGGCCGTTCACGGGTCGCCAGGATTGAATTCCCTAAGCGGTCCGGGGGGGATGGTCGTCAATAACACGTCGGTCACAACGGGTGCTCGGCGACATCCTCGACAACCCCCTCCCTGGTTCTTGCAGTGGATGAAGGCAGTTTCGTTCGTAGCCACCTCTGTGCTGGGTGCGCTCCCTGCAGGAGCGATCCCGCCACCACCCGACTCATTCGATGGAGAAACGATCCACTGCCACCCCGCAGGCAGCGCCGCCACCGTGCTGATCTGCAGGGACGCCGAACTCACCGCCCTCGACGGCGAGCTGCGCGCCGCCTTCCGCCGCCTGCAGAACGATGCCTCCTTCACGGAAGCCCAGCGCGAGGCTCTGGTGGAAAACCAGCGGCGCTGGGTGGAGAGCATGGATCAGTGCTGGAGAGCCCAGGAGAGGATGCGGGACTGCGTCAAGCGCAGCCAGAGGCGGCGGCTCCAGCACCTGCAGACCTGGGAAGCAGTATCCCCAGTGAAGCCCTGAAGCCACAGCGCGTGACCACATGGACCTGCCTTTGTCCCCATGTCTGTCGGGGAATCTGGCCCATGCTGTTGATCCTCTCGGCTTGGTCGTTCCTGGGGGCATTTCGATCGTGACCATGGCCGATCACCCCACGAGGAGCGTGTGCACCCTTGCCGCACTCACGAGCCTGATCCTTGTGATCACGGGTGTCCCCGGCGTCCGGATGGGCGATCTGCCGTTCCTGGTCTTCCTGCTTGCCCCCTACCTTCTGCTGGGACTGCTGGCCTGGCGGGACCGTGAGCGCCGGCGCCTCTCAGCAGTGCTGTTTGTTGCCGTGCTGGTGCTTTCCCTGGCAGGCACAATCCTGCTTGGACTGGACAGCTACCGCTTTCACACGGTGCCCGAGCACCGACTGGTGCAGCGGATGACCGTGATCGTCGTGCCAATGCTGCAATCGGCCGCCGCGATCGTGATCGGCCTGATGCTCCAGGCGAACCGGTCACGGCGGGGCTGAGGTGACTGGGGGCCTTCCGCTCAGAACTGGGCGGAATACACCGGCTTGAGTTGCCACATCGCCTCGCCGGGCACCAGTTTGTAGGTCACCTGGCGGGTGCCACCGGTGGGCTTGGCATTGCTGTCGCCGCTCCTAGGGAGAACTCCGGTGCGTCGCTCACCAGGCCAGCACCCACTGTGAGCCGCCCGGCCTGGCGCAGTGCCATGACCAGCCGGGCCTCCAAGGCACCGTTCATCAGCTCGTTCCTGGTCAAGGATGGGCAGCTGCATCAGTGCCTTCTCGCTTATGGCAGCATTCTGTTCTGGGTAAGGAAACTCTCACGCTCCTGTGGGAGCCCTCGGTCGTGAACGGTGGCCCTCCTCGCTGAAGTCCTGGTCGGACAACCCGGCCACATTCTGATTGTGGCTCTGGTCCTGCTGGCTGGCTGGTCCCTGCTGCGCTTCTCCGGGGCCATCAGCAGGCGATCGGCCCGGCCCCTGCTGTGGGCCTCCCTGGCCTGGGGGATGTATGCCGCCTGGGAGGCTCTGGTGCAGCTACGCACGCCTGAGGCCAACATCCGGGTGGATCTGCTGCTGATCTGGCCGCTGCTGGGCGCGCTCACGCTGTACGGGTTGATCAGGTGCGCGATCGCTGTCAGACGGTGAGCGGGGGGGCATGGGAATGGCCGAGCCCGGAATGGTGTGTTAAGACACGTTTCGGGGTCGCCCAGCGAGGCGATCCGATCCGAGTTCCGATTCCCTACTTCCCTGATGATCCGCAGCCTTCGTCAAACCTCCGCAGCCCTCGGCGCGGGCCTTCTTCTGGCGGGGCTTTCCGCCCCCTTCGCCCCAGCGGCC
Source organism: Synechococcus sp. CS-205 (assembly GCF_025128255.1). NCBI lineage: Bacteria > Bacillati > Cyanobacteriota > Cyanophyceae > Synechococcales > Synechococcaceae > Synechococcus > Synechococcus sp. CS-205. Next base: position 21,249 of record NZ_JAHLZB010000047.1, on the reverse strand, counting down.
ATGGCCGAAGTGCTGGTCAGGGCCCAGGGCCGTTGCAAGCTGATGAGCGGTGGCTACGAAGCCTTCAATGGACACTGCACCTTCAAGCACAAAAAGGCAGGCAACACCGATGCCTATGTCGTCAAGCTCGATGACGGAACGGATTTCAACTTCTCGGGCCCAGGCGTGCAGGCCCTGAGCGTGCAGACCTACGCCGGTGTCCGCAACGTGAAGCACAAGGCTCAGGCGGATCATGAGGTCTTCAGCTGGAACGATGGCGAAGCCCGCAGGCTCTCGGTGCGTCTCGACCAGGTCCAGAATCCCGATGTCCGCTTCGACGATGCACCCCAGAAGGCTGACGCCGGCTCCCTGCTGGGCGCGGCGGTGGGTGCCCTGATCGGCGGCCTGATCACAGGCAAGCCGGTCACCACCACGGAGCCTGCCCGTGAAGGTGCTCCGGTGTCCGATCTGCAATCGCTGGTGGGCGCCAGGGGAGGGCAGGCCGAAGGGACCCTGACATCGAAGGGCTACACCTACCGCGGTGGCACCAAGCTGGCCGACAGTTCCTTCACCTACTGGGAGCAGCCCTCCACGAACAACTGCGTGACGATTCGCACCACCGACGGCCGTTATCAGTCGATCACCTACACCAAGCCCAGCAACTGCAACTGAGCCATCAGCATGCTCAACCAACTCCTGGGAGCCATTCAGCTCCCAGGGGTTTTCTTTTGGAGGTTCGCCCTTCAGGCGCGCCTGATCACCCGCAGCACCACCAGAAGGATCACGGCGCCGAGCGTGGCCACCACGATGCTCCCCAGCACACCCCCTCCGACGGCACCACTCAGACCGCTGAAGAGCAGGCCACCGATCAGGGCCCCGATGATGCCGACAACCAGGTCACCGATCAGGCCGAAGCCACCGCCTTTGACCAGGACACCAGCGAGCCAACCGGCAATGACCCCCACCAGCAGAAACCAGAGAACGTTCATGAGCTCTCATCCTTGTTCTTGAAGATCAACAAAAACGTAGACGCGAGGGCAAGCCAAGAGCCACACAGGTTTTAGTTCCTTACAGACTTGTTGCAAATCCTGGGCATTCGCCACACGACACAGTTCAAAGCATGACGTTTTGATGCCAACCCAAGGGCAAGCCAGTCCTTCGCAGCGGGGTTCGCCTCTAACCGCCCTGCTTTCGCTGGGACGAAGAACGATACTCTGCGGGAGTTCAAGCACAAGAACCATCTCCAGAAAACTCATCCTGATTGAGACCCAGCTCCTTCTGCCGGCGTTTCGTCAGGCCGCGGGAGACAAGACGATGAGAGTCCCGCAAGTGATCCTTCAGCTCATCCTCACCTGTTTCAGAAACATCATAGAGCTGGATCCAGGTCATGCCTCGCGAGGCCAGATATGGTGCAGGTCGATAGCCGGGCTGGACACTCAAGAGGTAGTAGTTGAGCTGAGACGTCTTGAAGGTGAATGCCAGTGAGCCTGCGTTGTGCTGCCAGCCGCCGATGGCAAACACTTTTCCTCCCACCTTCCAGACATGGGCACCTCCCCATTGGTTGACGTACGACGTGGCGGGCAGGGTGCTGCAGAATTGATTGAATTCCTGCTCAGTCATGATGATATTTCAAGGCCTGGACCTGTTGCCTTTCAATCCGTTCTTTGAGTGCTTTGAAAAAGCCCAGGGCCACATTGCCAAACGCAGTGAATTCGCAGACGACTGCGATCGGGGCCGGTCCCTCACCAACGTGCTGGCAGTTAATCCTATCTCCTGGGCATCGAATCCACCTCTCTCGGGCGGCGACCATTCCAACCCCCTTTCCTGCATGGTTCAGCAAAGGCGCTGAAGACCTGACGCTGGGAGTCGCCCTACGGAGATACGTGAATACGGAAAACCTTTTTCTTCCAAGGGAATGTTGCGACACTCAACCTCAATCATTGTTACCTGCGAAATCAAGCTGCTGTTTGATCGAGCATCCGCACGAAATACGAATTACCTGGCCCACGTTTGAGCTCAAAAAGATCGATGGCCCTAAACAGGCTACTTAGGTTTTTTAAATCCATAGTTTCTTGTGTCGAATGATGTCTTGTTAGAGATATTTGACCCAACCGGCCCAAGAGCCGCCCACCCATCTTCGTCTCCCGTTGCCTCGATGGCCTGCCGCAGCAGATTGATCAATTTAGTATCTGATTTGATATTTTTAGTCTTAACATTTGCCTTTGCTTCTTCTTTCTCTTGATCCAGGAAAAGAAACTTTGAGCAAGCATTAACAAACGGCATTGGCGTTTTTCTTTCTCCAAAGCCTAAAACAACTTTGCCTTCTGCCAAAGCCCTTGCAACCAGAGGAGTGAAATCACTGTCAGATGACACGAAGCACATAACATCAATTTGCTTTGTATACATTACATCCATTGCGTCGATCACCATTGCTATATCCGAAGCGTTCTTACCCTTGGTTAAATCATATTGCTGGATCGGTCGAATGGCATAGTCATGCAAAAGCTCCTCCCAAGCCTTCAGCGTCGGCGACTTCCAATTTCCATAGGCCCTGCGAATCGTGACCACACCATAGTTCGCGACTTCGCTGAGTACATCTTCAAACTTCCCAGCGGGCGCATTGTCAGCATCGATGAAGAGTGCAATCCTCTGTTTGACTTCATTCATTGTGAGCCGACGTTCTGATGATTAACGTACAATACGTCCCGCCACCAAGGCATCGACAATCAAAGTGCCCGAGGGTCTCCCCCAGGCTGAGCACGGAAGGCTTCCGAAATGCCTTGCCAGGCGACTGATCAGCAGACTGATCAGCAGCTGAATCAGTACAAGGATGAACAGGTGGTGGTGGGGGTGAGCTTCATCAGCGACCAGAGAGCTCCGTATTGGGCCTGGGAGAGCGAGAGCTCGCTCTGCATGCGCTGGCCCAAGGGGGACCCCGGAGCTGCGGTGGCCCCAAGCTCGGTGTTGATCACCGCCAGGCCCTGGCACATCTTCTCGATGTCAGGGTTGAGGTCACTGCCGGCCCGCACGAATCCAGCGGGCAGAACAAGAGTCAGCGAACCGATCAGCAGGCTTGTCCATGGGGCCTGCAGGCGCGCAGGCTGCCGGCAGCGGGGGCTCATGGGGCTGGCTTGGCCAGGGGAAGCAGGCACTTGTCGGAATCGCAACCGGCAGGTCCAGCTTCCACCAGTTCGCCCCGGTCATAACGCTGCAGAGCCTCGAAGAAATCAGCCGTGCGGCGCCGGGTGACCACCTCCTGCTGCAGGCGCGTGTAGGTGGCCTGATCGATCGGCTCGAAGGGCAGCCTGGGGAAGGTGGCATTGGCATCAAAGCGGGCCAGCAGTGCCGCCGAGATGTAGCCCTCACCGCCATCGATCGCCCGGTGGATGGCCTCGGCCAGCGGCTCGATCTCGTTCTCGCGGAACTCCACCGTGGCGGAGGTGTTGTGGGCCGTGTAGTGCTTCTGCACCTGCATGTAGAAGTCGAACTGGGCCAGGGCGGAGAAATTGTTGATCTCCACCGCATCGGCACCCGGGATGTTCGCCCAGCTCACCTCGGTGGGGATCTCCACCAGCCACTCGCCGCAGCGCGGATCGAAGGGATCATTCAGCAGGCGTCCCTGCTCATCCTTGTCGGACTGGCTGGGCACGATCGTGTAGCCGTAGTCCATGCAGGCGAGCGCCACCGGATCGTTCTTGCGGAAGGTGATACGGCGGATGAAGCGCTGAGCCTTGGGAGGGTGCCAGCCGGGGCTGGCACCGGTGAGCAGACTCTTGGTGCCGGCCGGTTGCACGGTGGTGCAGCGGTTGGGGCGGCGCAGGCCGTGGCGATCGCAGTAGTCCCACACCGCCTCGTTGACGATCTGCTTCCAGCGGCTCAGGTACTCCGCTTCCTGCGCCTTGAAGGCCAGACCCTGTTCCGTTTCGGGGCGGCCCTGCTCCCACCAGCTGAGCCAGGGGGTGCCGAAGGCATGCACGAAGAAGTCGAACAGGCCAGTGAAGCTCACCCCCACGATCGGATCCCAGGCACGACTCTGGCGGTAGCGCTCCACTTCGAAGTCGTGGTTGAGCAGGCAGGCCACCGCCAGGCCACCGGCCTTGAAGGCATCGGCCTGGGCCTGGTGATCAGCGGGATCGATCCGGTTCAGGTGGATCTCGGCCAGGTTGCAGTGAAAATCGGCGCCGAGGATCTCTCCGCAGGGATTCAGCCCGTAGCGCCCCAGCCGGTGCTCCAGTTCGGCGGCGCTGATCTCGGGATGGTGCAACTGCAGCCAGCGGCCGGCTTCCTCACGGCCCTGGTCGGTGTAGATGCCGATGAACTCGCTGCGCAGTTCGGGGGTGGGCAGCAGGTCGGCATTGGAGCGGGCGATCGCTTCAGGGGCGAACTGGATCGCGCCTTCACCGCTCTGGAACTGCTTGACCACGGCCTCCAGCACCACCTCCTTCGAGGGACGGCTGTGGAACACCCGCGTGTGGTTGGCCATCCGCAGGGCATCGCGCTCGGGGTCGATGCTCCAGTTGCCCTGTGCGTCCTGCTGCCAGAGGTTTTCCTTGGCGCCGAGGGCGGAGAGATCCTCGGCGGCGAACTGGCGCATGCCGGCGCTGCGGCGGATGTTCCCAGCCACGATCGTGACCGCCGCCTCATCGATCAGCAGGCAGCACTCCACGGAGGTGAGCCGGCGACCGTTGGCCTTGTTCAGGATCTGGGCCACCCGGCCGTAGAGATCACCCAGCTTCACCGGATTGGCCATGCCGCCGAACCCCTTGAGCGTTTCGCCCACCGGCCGCACGTCGGAGAGGTCCACCTTCACCGTGATCGGGGTCTCGGCATCGAAGCGCTCATCGCTGCTCAGCTCCAGCAACAGCTGGTAGCTGTCGACCCAGCCGCGCCGGGTGTCGCCCACCTTGATCTCCACCCGGTTGCCACGGATGCTGTGGGTGGTGGTCTCCTGGCGCGCTCCGGCGGGGGTCACACCGATCGGGCTGACACTCTCGATCACCAGGCGGTTGCGCACCAGCGGCAGCCGCTCGATCAGGTGCGGCTCGATGATGGCGCCGGTGCCGCAGCCCATCATCGCCAGGTCCATCATCAGACCGAAGGCTTCCCAGTCGATCAGGTTGGTGGACGTGCAGTTGTAGGCGCCGGAGAAGTTGTGGCGCTGCTCGATCCAGGGGGTGCCGCCGATCCAGAGCCAGCGGCCCGAAGGCAGGGCCTGCTGGTGCTTCTGCATCCGCCGGATCAGCTCCACCTCGGCCGCATCGAGCCGGCCCAGCTGACGCAGGCCCTCGAGGTTGCGCTCGGCCACCTGGTGCCAGCTCTCACGCCCGCCCTCGGTGCGGCGGGAGTAGGTGCGGTAGAACACGGGGTTGGCCGCAGGGGCGGTGGCGGGGAAATCAGGCTCCAGCAGGCCGTCGGCCCCGATCCGGCCACCCTGCAGCCGGGAGGCCACACCCTCTGACGCCAGCGTCCCTGCGGGATCGACCAGATCGGGGCGCGCTGGAGTGAGAGTCACGGCGGTGGGGGTGGTCAATTTGGTGCACCATAACGCCACTGGTGGGGGGTGCAAGCGCGCGTCGCCACCAGCGACAGTGCCCTGTGGTGGCCTGTCAGGCTGAGCCCATGACCAGCAGCAGCACCAGGGCGCCTGAGAACGGGGCCACGGACCCCGAGCAGCAGGCCCTGGCCAAAGCCGTGGCCCGGCGCCGGAATTTCGCGATCATTTCCCACCCCGACGCGGGCAAGACCACCCTCACCGAGAAGCTGCTGCTGTACGGGGGGGCCATCCAGCAGGCCGGCGCGGTGAAGGCCAAGGGAGAGCAGCGCAAGGTGACCTCCGACTGGATGGAGCTGGAGAAGCAGCGCGGCATCTCGATCACCTCCACCGTGCTCCAGTTCGACTACGACGGCAGCACGATCAACCTGCTCGATACCCCTGGGCACCAGGACTTCTCGGAAGACACCTACCGAACCCTGGCCGCCGCCGACAACGCGGTGATGCTGGAGGACGCCGCCAAGGGCCTGGAGCCGCAGACCCGCAAGCTGTTCGAGGTCTGCCGCATGCGGCGGATTCCGATCTTCACGTTCATCAACAAGATGGACCGGCCCGGGCGCGACCCGCTCGAGCTGATCGATGAGATCGAGAGCGAGCTGGGTCTCACCTGCTGGCCGGTGAACTGGCCGATCGGCAGCGGCGATCGCTTCCGCGGTGTGATCGACCGACGCAGCCGGGACGTGATCCTGTTCGATCGCGCGGAACGCGGCAAACAGGCCGGCGAGCGCACCCTGTCGGTGCAGGACGCCCGCGAGTCCGGGGCCGTGGAAGCGGAACTCCTGGCCCAGGCCATCGAGGAACTGGAGCTGCTCGATGGCGCCGGCGCCGAGCTCGACCTTGAGCTGGTGCATGCCGGCGAACTGAGCCCGGTGTTCTTCGGCTCGGCGATGACCAACTTCGGCGTGCATCCGTTCCTCGATGCCTTCCTGGAGCTGGCCCAGCAGCCCGTGGCCCGCACCAGCCAAGACGGCCCCATCGATCCACTGCGGCCCGAGTTCAGCGGCTTCGTGTTCAAGCTGCAGGCCAACATGGACCCCCGCCACCGTGACCGCGTCGCCTTCGTGCGGGTCTGCTCCGGCCGCTTCGAGAAGGACATGAGCGTGCGCCATGCCCGCAGCGGTCGCACGATCCGGCTCTCCCGCCCCCAGAAGCTGTTCGGTCAGGACCGGGAGGTGGTCGACGACGCCTACCCGGGCGACGTGATCGGCCTGAACAACCCCGGCATGTTCGCCATCGGCGACACCCTCTATGTGGGGCCCAGGGTGGAGTACGAAGGCATCCCCTGCTTCAGTCCGGAGATCTTCGCCTGGTTGCGCAACCCCAACCCCTCGGCCTTCAAGAGCTTCCGCAAGGGGGTGAATGAACTGCGGGAGGAGGGGGCCGTGCAGATCCTCTACGACACCGACACCAGCAAACGGGATCCGATCCTGGCGGCCGTGGGGCAGCTGCAGCTGGAAGTGGTGCAGTACCGCCTCGCGAACGAGTACGGGGTGGAAACGCGGCTGGAGCCCATGGGCTTCAGCGTGGCCCGCTGGGTGGCGGGCGGCTGGGGATCCCTCGAGAGCGTGGGCCGCATCTTCAACTGCAAAACGGTGCGCGACGCCTGGGACCGGCCGGTGCTGCTGTTCAAGAACGACTGGAACCTCAACCAGCTCAAGGAGGATCACCCCGACCTGGAGCTCAGTGCCGTGGCCCCGGTGGTGAGCGGGGTCGAGCCGATCGCGATCTGAGCCACGGCCCGGCGCCGGCCTCGCCAGAATCAATTGCAACGAAAGGTCAAGGTAACGGCCATGCCTCAGCCGATCTGGCTGGTTCGCCCACGCCGTGATGGAGGTTCCGACTACGTCCGTTTCCTGCCCAGCCAGGAAACCGTTGAAATTCGTGAAGGCAGCCATCTCCCTCCCCAGATGCCCCTGCTCAAGAGCCGCCACTGGCTGGCGATCGATGAAGCGGAGGCACGGCGGCTCGAGTTGCAGCAGGACGCTGGCTACCACTGCAGTGATCCCCTGTTCTGAGCCCGCCCCACGGGGTCTGCAGGTCTCAATCAGCCCTGGCGCACAGCCACACGCCCCGCGCCTCGATACGCTCGAGCCACGATCCAGCCCCACGCACCGGAGGCCATGACCAACGGTTCTGAACCCGCCCCAGGCGGCAGTCCCTACGAACGGCTCGGCGTCACCCCCGACGCCAGCTTCGATGAGGTGCAGACGGCCCGCCAGCGTCAGCTCGATGCCGTCGCCGATGATCCCCAGGCTCGCGCCAGGGTCGAAGCCGCCTACGACGCGGTGCTGATGGAGCGGCTGCGGGAACGCCAGCAGGGCAAGGTGAGCAGCGCCGCAGTCACCGCCTCCAAGCGCGAGGAGATCAAGCCGGCGCCGGCCAGGGTTCCCTCCCGGCCTTCCCTGCCCCAGCTCCCCTCCCTGCCCCAGCTCAGCGGTGGCAACAAGCTGCAGGCCCCCAGCCTCTCCCTGCCCCAGCTCGCCCTGGCCGAAGGCCGTGAGCGCTGGTTTCCCCTGGTGGCCGATGGCCTGCTCGTTCTGCTGGTCCTGATCACGCCGCCGGGCTCGGCGGAAGTGCTGCTGGCTCTGGCCACCGGCGTCACGGTGGTGAACCTCAGGCGCCGCAACGGCCGCTTCCTGGCTGCGGTGGGCTGGAGCTTCGCCCTGCTCAGCGTGGGACTGTTGCTTGGTGGCGCCCTCACCCTGGGCCTTGATCCAGCGCTGCCCCTCGGGCTGCCCCTGGCTCTGAATCAGGTCCAGAGCCTGCCGGCCCTGATCCTGCTGCTGCTCGGTGCCCTGCTGATCGCCTAGGCCGGAGAGAGCTCGGCGATCAGCTCCCGCAGCTCTCCTTCCTCCACGCCGTACACCTCGTTGCAGAAGTGGCAGGTGAGCTCGGCGCGACCGTCCTCCCGCAGAATCGAAGCCAGTTCCTGCTCACCCAGCAGCCGCAGGGCGTTGACGCTGCGGCGGCGGGTGCACGGGCAGTGGAAGGTCACGTCCTGTCGGGCCTCGGCTTCCTCCAGCAACTGGGGATCGAGATCGGGGAAGATGCCTTCCAACAGCTGCTTGAGATCGTCCTTGCAGGCGGCCAGACGCCCGCTGAAACCGCTGATTTCCCGGCACCGCTCCTCCAGCAGCGCCACCAGTGCAGGCTCCCGCGCCGCCTTGGGCAGCACCTGCACCAGCACACCGCCGGAGCAGCGCACACCGGAGCTGTCGATCTGCTCGCCTACGAACACCGCGGAGGGAGTCTGCTCGGAATGGAGCAGATAGGAGGCCACGTCGTCGCCGATGCCGCCGCTCACAAGTTCCACGGTGCTGCTGAACGGCTCCCCCTTGCCCAGGTCACGCACCACGTGCAGGTAACCGGTGCCGGTGGCCTGGCGGAAGTCGAACTGGTGCTGACCATCGGCCTCCTCGAGCAGGTCGAGCTCCAGCGCCGGGTGACCCACGTAGCCGCGCACCGTGCCATCGCGGCCCGCATCCACCATCAGCCCGCGCAGGGGGCCATCCGACTGGATGCGCAGGTTGACCCGCCCGTGGGCCACCTTCATCGAGCTGGCCAGCAGCAGCCCGGCCGTCATCGCCCGCCCCAGCAGAGCTGTGGTGAGATAGGAGAGACCATGGCGTCGGCGGGCGTACCGGCTGGTCACCGTGGTGAGCGCCGCCACCAGGCGGATTCCCCCATCGGCCGCCGTGGCCCGCACCAACTGATCGGGCATCGCTCGCCCTCCCCCAACTCAGGGCATCGTACGGAGCGCGGGCAGGGCCTGAAGGCCCCCGCCGCTCAGACGCCAGCTGTGCGCCACCACGCTCTGGAACACCTCAGGCTCATGGGTGACGACCAGCAGGGCCCGCTGGCGTCCGAGCTGGCTGATCAGCTGCAGCACCTCGTGGCGCACCGACCAGTCCAGCCCTGCGGTGGGCTCATCGAGCAGCAGCACCTTCGGGTCCCGCAGCAGCTGCACCGCCAGGGCCAGGCGCCGCTGCTGGCCGCCGCTGAGCCGCTCCGGCGCCTGCTGCAGCGACACCCCCTGCAGGCCCACCTGGCCCAGCACCGACTCCAGGCGCTCGCTGTCCAGGCGGCGCTGCCCCAGCTTCAGTTCCTGGCCCACGCTCAGGCCGAGGAAATGGCGTTCGGGGAACTGGAACACCAGGCCACTCAGCCAGCGGCGCTGACGGGCCTTCACCGGCTGGCCGTGCCAGAGAATCGTGCCGCCGCTGGGTTCCGCCAACCCGCTGATCAACTCCAGCAGGGTGCTCTTGCCGGAGCCGCTGCGGCCCGCCACCAGCACCGGCTCGCCCACGGGCAGGGTCAGGCTGAGATCGCGCAGCACCGGCTCGGGGCTGGTGGCCGGGTGGTAGCGGAGGGATCGGAGCTCCAGCATGGGGGGCCACGGACCCCACCAGCTTGCAGCAACCGCATCCGTGTTTGATTGAGGTCCCCTTGCTGCAGGACGGAGCAACGCTGATGGAGATTCGCTTCCGCGAGGTGGATCCGTTCAACTGCTGGATCTGGTTGCGCTTCCCGGCGCCCCCCGGCCAGGGGGAGCGGGGCTACATCGACACCGTGTTCGACAGCTGGTTCTTCCTGGGCAAGCTGGGCGGCTTCAACGCCGAATGCCTGCAGGTGCACGAGGAAGGCATCGACCTCAGCGCCATGCATTACGACGTGGAGGCGGCCGAAGCGACCCACCCCGCCCTGATGCACAGCATGGGCGAGCTGGAGTACCGCGATGCCTGGTGCCGCTGCTGGGTCGACCTGGGCACCAGCGACGGGGTGGCCCTTGATGTGCTGATCAATGCCCTGCGCCAGCTCGACAACGACGTGGTGGAGATCGAGGAGCTGCTGATCGGTGGCGTCAATGACGACTGGCCGGTGGAGGAGGTGCCCGAGGCCCTGTTCCCCCTCGGCGCCAACTGAGGGCGGCGGTGCGGGAACTGCGCCGGCTGCTGATTGCGCCCGAGCGGCTGGCGACCGGCACCACCCTGGTCCTGACCACCGAGGAGAGCCGTTATCTCAGCCGTGTGCTGCGCTACGGCCCCGGCCAGCGCTTCGCGGTGGCCGATGGCCAGGGTCAGCTCTGGAGTGCTGAGCTGCTCGATGGCGCCCAGGCCCGCCTGGAGCAGCCGCTCGATCGCCCCCTGCAGCGTCAGGCGGCAGCCAGCCCCTGGCTGGAACTGGCGGTGGCGGTGCCCAGGCTCGACTTTGACGTGGTGGTGCGCATGGCCTGCGAGCTGGGGGTGGACCGGCTCCAGCCCCTGGCGGCTGAGCACGCCGCCCTCCGGGGCAGCTGGAAGGCGGCCCGCTGGCAGGCGATCCTGCGTGAAGCCTGCGAGCAGTGCGAACGCCTGTGGCTGCCGCAGCTGCTGGAACCGCTCGAAGCGATCACCTACCTGGCCAGATCGCGGCAGGACTTGCAACTGCTGGCCTGCACCCGGGAGGGAGAGCTGCCGCTGCTGAGCGCCGTTCTGCCCCGGCCACGTTCCGGCCCCTCAGCCGAGCCGCCCCCCGGGGTGGTGCTGGCGATCGGAGCGGAGGGCGGCTGGAGCGCTGCAGAAGCCAGGGCCGCTCAGGAGGCTGGCTGGCGCAGGGTGAGCCTGGGGCCTCACATCCTGCGCACCTCCACGGCGGCCGTGGCGGGGTTGGCCTCGCTGGCGCAATGGCGGACGGCGGGCGACGCGTGAGTGGAGGCCTGCCGCTTCAGCGGCCGCGCATGCCACTGGCCATCTCCTTGAACATCGCCAGGTTGGCGCCCGCGCGGCGGCGGGCACGGGGCAGCGCCCCGGAGGGGATCAAGCGCTCCGGGGAGAAGGTGACGACGCTGGGGGCAGGGCGGTTCTCCTGATCCCGGCGCAGCTCGGCCGCGATCGCCTCGGCGGTGGTGAGTATCGGGGCGGAGGCGGAGGCGGCGTCAGGGGGCACCGGGGCAGCCGCGGCCTTGGGCGCTTCAGCCTTCGCAGCCTTGGGAGCGACCTGAGCCACGGGAGCAACCGTCACAGGCTTGTCGGCAGCGTCCTTGTCGAGGTTGAGGAAGAACCCCTTGGGCTTGAAGATCATGACGCCGGCCAGCCAGGACGTGAGAGCTGATTATCCGCCGCAGCGGCACCGCCTCGACAGGCCCGTTGGGGAGTGCAACAGAGGGCTGCGCCGACGCCACCGGTTCCAGCAACGCCCCGCTGGGCGGGGAAACTGGTGGCCGACGGAACCCCGCTGTGCTGCCCCCCTGGACTCCCGCCCCGGCACCTGCGGCTGCGTGGCCGCTGGCTTTCGCCATCAACGCCGGACTGATCACCGCCGCTCAGCGGCTGCCGCTGCTCACCAAGGCGGGCTGGGTGCACGCCGGCATCCTCGGGACGCTGCTCTGGGGCTGCCTCGGCTGGCGCGGCTGGCTGGCGGTGGTGCTTTACCTGGCCCTGGGCTCGGCCGTGACCCGGCTCGGGATCCGGCGCAAGCAGGAGCAGGGGCTGGCGGAGGCCCGTGGCGGCCGACGCGGCCCCGAGAACGTCTGGGGGTCGGCGGCCACAGGTGCCGTTCTGGCCGTACTCACCACCCTGCCCGGAGCGCCGATTCCCTGGTTGCTGATCGGGTTTGCCGCCAGCTTCGCCGCCAAGCTGGCCGACACCTGCGGCAGCGAGATCGGCAAGCGCTGGGGGCGCACCACCGTGCTGATCACCACCCTGCGGCCTGTCCCCCCGGGCAGTGAAGGAGCCATCAGCCTGGAGGGGTCCCTAGCCAGCCTAGGCGGCAGCGCCCTGATGGCCCTGGTGCTGCTCTCCCTCGGCCTGCTGCCGGGCAGCGCCGCGGCCCTGCTGGTGACGGCGGTGGGGCTGGTGGCCACGTTGATCGAGAGTCTGATCGGCGCCACCCTGCAGGGGCGCCTGGCCTGGCTCAGCAATGAACTGGTGAACGGCCTGCAGACCCTGATCGCCGCCCTGCTGGCACTGGGGCTGGCCCCGTTGCTGGGGCTCTGAGTGCAGGCGTGGCGGCTCCCGCACGCGCCGGCCAGACCGGCGGCGCCTGGCGGACCTGCACCAGCTCCAGGATTTCCTCGCGCAACAGCCGCACAAGGGCCTCGAAGCGCCGTTGGGTGGCCCGGGCCGGCAGGCCCTGAGCCTCCCCCAGGCGCCTCCAGGAGGATCCGTGGAGCACCCGCTCCAGCAACAGCTGACGCAGGGAGGGATCGAGACGACCCAGACGGTGACTCATCCAGCGCAGCGTCTCGGCTTCACAGCAGAGGGAGTCCCCCTCGTGGTCGGCACGGCAGGGATCCGGCCGCTCTCGGGCCGGGAGCCGATCCAGCAGCGTGCCGCCCCGCTCATCCCCATCGGCAGTGGGAGCGTCGAGGCTGCGCAGCCGCAGAGCCTGGTGCAGCTCCAGCGCCTCACGCCAGCGCTGTGGCGAGCAGCCCAGGGCCGCCGCAAGCTCCTCCTCCCCCAGCGCAGGCAGCTGGCGATGCTGACGCTGCTGCTCCAGGGCCTGGCCACGACGGTGCAGCTCGCGCAGCTGGCGGGAGCAGCGCAGAGGCTGCTCGTGATCGCGCAGGTGGTGCTGCATCGCCCCGCGGACGCACGGAGTCTGTCCAATACAACCTGGAGTCAAGGTTCGCTACACCTGATCTGTCCAACCGGGATGCTGCCCACCAAAGCGACGTTGCAGTGGACCCAGACCAGAACCGCCGCCACCCTTCCGCCTCATCCTGTCCTCACCCTGTGATCCGCCGCCTACCGGTGCGGGCTGGAGAGGGGCGAGGGCTGGAGGGCGAGCTCATCGCCAAAGAGCCACGCAGATTCCCTCATCTCAGGCTGAAGGAACGCCGATCAGCACGACCTCCGCAACCCCTAGCTGCTGGCTGATCGCCTCCACGTACTGACATTGATGTTCATGCAGCCAGTTAGCCATTGCGGGCCAGCAGCTCTCGTCGCGGAGGTTCCCGGGTCGCTCCTGCCAGAAAAAATGGCCGTAGCGGCCACCCATACCCATGGCGGTGCTCAGGGTGGATTCAAGGGCCTGATGGTGCGGTGCCAGCTGGTCGAGCACATCACATGGGTACCCTCGACGGGGACCTCGCACGAACAGTCTGACTGACTTCTGAGCCAGGTAGATCGCCACCACCAGATCGGTGCCGGGCACCGGCCGCCAATGGCTGCTGGTGGCGTCGCGACCTCCCCAGATGGACTGTTCAGGATGAAGATCCAGCAAGCACTCCCAGAAGCGCATACGCCAGCGACTAAGGTCGCTGAGCTCACCACGACTCCGCACCTGTTGCTGGATCTGACGATCCCAGCCGTTGGGCCTGCCCACCACCTCGAAAAGGGGCGCGATTGGTGAGTCGCCGATGCGCACGGCCTTCACCTGCACGGCAAAGAAGGCGAAGGGCTCGACTGTGTGGTCGGTGAGCCAGTTAATGGCCGATGGATGCGGGTCGCGGAAGTCGCTGGCGATCCACACCACGCACTGGGAGGCTGTTGCACGAATAGTCCGTGCACCTCTGCCGTGAAAGCCCTGCCGTGGCTCAGACCTGCTGCGATTCCAGCGTCGGCGCTCTGAGTACAGCGCCTTCATCTGTTGGCCGCCCCCGGGGGCCAGGAGGCCTTCATGTCACCGTCCAGCTGAATCGGAACAACTTGAGCAGGTTGTGGCCTGTGCCCATCAGCGACCACTCTCCATTCACCTTCTCAAGCCCCCTCAGCAGGAAGCGCCGCAGGCCGCGATTTTCCTTGGTCTGACCAAACACCGGCTCGACTATCGCCTTGCGCCTGGCATAGACCTTGCGGCCGTTCTTGCTTCTGAGCTTGCGGGCCATTCTGCCTTTGGCGTCGAGATCCTTGGGGACCGGACCCCGTGATGGCGGTGGCAGCTGGCCATGCTTCTGGCGCGCGGTGGAGATGTAGGCATCGATGCCCCGATCGCTGCAGGCCTTGGCGTTGGCCTCGCTCCAGTAGCCCGCATCCGCAATGAACGTCGCAGGCATGGTGCCGGTGCTGGCCTCGATGCGCTCCAGCATGGGGACGAGGTGCTCGACATCTGGAGCCTGGTTGCTCACCCCGATCGCCACGATCACCTGGTGCTTGCTGTCCACTGCGGCCTGGGCGTTGTAGCCCTGGATGTACCCATTGCCGCACTTCATCACGTGGCTGTCTGGATCAGTGAAATTGCGCTGGGCTTTGGGGCTCGGCTTGCCCTGGGCGTTGCTCGGTAGTCCCCGGGTGGGCATGGCTTGTGGATCAGCTTCCCCCAGACCCACCGTTTCCGGATCGATTCCAGTCTCCTGGAGCTTCTGCAGTGCCAGTGCTCGTGCGGTATCGGCGCGTTGCTGCTTCTGGTGCGCCCGGCTGCTGAGCTTTTCTTTGCTGTCATCGTCGCCTTGCTCGGCCTCCGTAGCGGCAGCATCAGCCTGCTTCTGGCGCCGGCGGGCCTGGGCTGCAGCAGATTCTGCCTCCAGCTCAGCCTTGGCCTGGCGGATCTTCTCCAGCCGGCTTTCCCGACGCTGCAACTCCTCCGGCAGTTCACTGCCGCGCTTGCCCTTGCCGTAGCGGCCGTCCTCCTGAGCGTCGATGATCTCGGCCTTCCTCAGCAGTGCCCGCATCTCCTGCCTGAGCTGCTGCTCGCTCTTCTCCATGCGCTCGTGGCTCATGGCCTTGTGAATGCTGGCGTTGGCTTCCACCTTGGTGCCGTCCAGGGCCACATGGCCCATCTGAACCAAGCCGGACTTCTGGCAGAGCCTGAGCACCTGCACAAACAGATCCTCCAGCAGCTCCAGGTGCCGGCGGCGGAACTCACTGATCTGTGTGTGGTCCGGCTGCTGGTTCCCGCTCAGCACCCGGAAGGGCAGATCCTCGTAGCAGGCCCTCTCGATCTTTCGTGACGACGGCATCCCGACGCAGTAGGCGTACAGGAGAAGGACCACCATCATCCTGGAGTCGTAGGCCTTCTCGCCGCGGGCGTCTTTCTGGCGGTAGAGCTGGAGAATGGGATCGAGATCCAGCTGGTCAATCAGATCCAGCAGAAAGAACACCAGATGGTCCTTGGGCAGCCAGTCGATCGGCGAGGGCGGCAACAGCCAGGCCTGCTCAGGCAGCCAGGGGCGGAAGATCTTGGGCTGGCTCATTGCCCATGATCTCGTCCAAAACCGTTGCTGTCACTAGCTTTTGGGCAGATCCGTGGCCGTCTGTGGAGAAGGTGCGCGCTGATCCACGCGCAACAGCCTCCTGGGCATCCAGGCCCACCAAGTAGGTGAGAATCTGGCCGAGATGGCTGTGGTCCGTCTACACAAGTTGGTTCTCGATCAACACCAGGGTGTCGTCCTAGGGATTGAGTGCGAGCAGATCAGCATAAAAGCTGCCTACCTGAACCTCCTTGCCCTCCAGCTCAAGCGTCATGCCCAGGGCCTGACCCAGCCGCTCAAGGTTGGCGGCCAACCAGGGGATGATGGCCTGGGCTTCATTGTTCTAGGCATTGCCAAGCGACACTTCCTGGAACGTGCCGAGTTTTGGAGAGGTGATGCATGCACACTCGCCTAATCCACGAGCCTCTTGCCATAGCGCTCTCTAAGATCAACTGATATCGCCGGAACGGGTTATGTCGAAGCCACAGAAGGCGACTAATACTACTTGCCGTACTGCGGAGGACGCCACCACTGGCGCTATTATACTCATGGCATCCGGCCAGCTAAAGCTGCGACTCAATAGTTTTTTGCGCTCCCTTGAGACGCTTTTCTTCATCTTTTAGGTTTATTGGTATTTGCTGTCCTTGTCTTCTATAAGAATCCTGGCGTTCCAGATTTAGCCTGATTGCATTATTGTTAATCTGTTGTTGAAATTCTAGTACTGACCTTGGTATCTGGGCAAAATAGATTCCAGTCGGCACTGCAACGGTGGCTAAAATAACTAGGAACATCAGAGCAAGCTTGGGAGAATGATTCATGACTGTTAAATCATTAATTTGCATTTCTTGTACACTTCGGCCAATTTTTTTAAGTCATCTTCGGGGTTATTCTGCTTGCTTAGCTCTGAGTCTTCTTTTTCAAGCTCCTTGCTTCGGGCTCTCACTTCATCTTTGAGTGCTGGCTCTGGAACATGATTAAGTATAGCATCATAGACTAGCTTCTTAGTAGCCACCCTCTCTCTCTTGGCTTGCAGGCCGGCCATCGTGCCACCTAGTGTGACCGACTCCAAGTTGGCGTCCAGCTGGCACTTTGTGGCAAATAAGTTCATGGCGCCTACAATAGCAGCTATTATAAATAATACTGCTGCGATACCTTCTTTCGCGCCTTTTAGCTGGTCTAAGATAGACCGATTCGGCTCTTCCTGCAAAGACAAGGCCTGGTAAACCTCGAATGAGCATCCTTTTTTACCGTCACTGTCAAGCCGAGTCCCCCCGCTACCAGCGAAGATGTCCCCTCGGTCTGACCGTCCACCGGGGCCTCCCGCCTTGACTGATGAACCGCCACGTCCAGGCACTCCCCGATCTTCCGGTGAAGTTCAACAGTCTCTGCTCAAGGCGGAGCAGCGTCCCCAGGAGTGGTGTAACTGGGGAGGTCCTGTGACCCCAGGGCTTATTAAAAGTCTCAAGCTGAGGCCGACTGTGGACCTCCCTGTCCAAGCCAGCGCATCAGCCGGAACAGGAGCTTCACGTTATGGCTGGCGGCACCCAACGCGTCTGCGATGGAGTGGAACTGGTCGAGGTTTAGCAGGTTGAGCGCCATGGTGCGTAGCCCTGCCAACACCTGCACCCTGCGTTGCGTTCCCGGTAGCGGTGGGCGTCCTCACGTAGCTGGGTGCCTGTGACCCAGTGCCAGGAGTTCTCGATCGACCACCGGCCCCGCACATGCTGAAGCAAAGCTGTTGCGGTGGTGCGCAGACTCGTGACGTAGTAGCGGGTCTGCTCGATCGGCCTTCCCTCACGCTTGCCGACGGACCGCATCGCAATGATCAGGGCGCTGCCAGGCCAGATCTCCTTGATCCACTCCGGTGCCTCCATCGCCCGGAGGGTCCAGGTGCTCTCGCGGCCGTGGCCGCGTTCCGAAGCGCTGGCCTGAAATGGGACCCGGTTGCCGTAGGTCAATCGATGGCGGATCAGCTGAAAAGCCTTTCGTCGACTGCCTTTGATGGCAATCAAGAATTCGGCGCCCTTCTCCGAAAGGAACAGAAAACGGGCGATTTCCGTGCAGAGCATCCGCCTGCAACAGCACGTCGCTGAGCTCGATGCCGCTGTGGAGGCGTTGGAGCGCAGCCGTCTCGCTGCTCTCGTCAGTGACATAAGTGGTCTCGGCAATGGCCACGCCCTGCGGCTAGGAATACAGACTCACCTGGGCAATGAACGTCCGCTGCGGCACCAGGTTTTTGATGCAAGGTGTCTGTTTAATGCATATGATCTGCTCGTCACTTTGGGCAGAAGCAGTTCCTGAGCTGCTAAGAGCTGAAGCAGAATTCGTGGGCAGGTGACGACACATCGCCCCCAATGCGACTCATGCTCCCACCCGGTCCTCTAAAGGCGTTGGGGCCTGCTTGATTATGGCCAAATCGCCGTGAGCGGCTTGGTGTGGGAGGACGGCGGCAATGAGGAGCAGGCGATCGCAGGCCTTCTGCACGATGTGATCGATGACGGAGGCCAGGACGAGGCCTCGATTGCTGGGCGCTACGGGGAGCGGGTGGGGCGGATCATGGCCGAGTGCACTAGACACCTCAGAGCCGGTGGTGCCGGGGACCGAGAAGGAGCCCTGGCTGCTGCGCAAGAGCCGCTATGTGGCCTCTCTTGAGCACAAGCCGCTCGATTCGCTGCTGGTGACGGCCGCCGACAAGGCCCACAACGCTCGCGACATGGTGCTTGATGCCAGGCGCTACCACCGCAGCTGGGAGCGCTTCAACGCCGGCCTCGATGGCACCGCCTGGTATCTGCTGCGGATCCACCAGACCCTCAGCCACCGGTTGCCCGGCAGCCGCTCCAACGAGCTGCTCGGCGAAGCCGTGCGGGAGATCCTGGCCAGCGAGGCCTACGGGCGATTGGTGCCCCACGGGATCGCCCCGGCGGTGTGGGCGGCCGGGTAACGAGAGCGGCCGGAGTCGCACCGGAGCAGATCGACGGCCGGTGGCTCGACCAGCATCGGGCCATGACGGCTGATGCCCCAACCTCCGCGCCGCGCTTGATCGACGGCCCCGACTCCGCGCCGGCCACCGTGCTGCTGGTCCATGGAGCTGGCGCCCCCATGGACAGCTCGTTCATGGGGGCCATCGCCAGCGGACTGGCGCAGCACGGCTGGCGGGTGGTGCGCTTCGAGTTTCCTTACATGGCCCGGCAGCGAATCCTGGAGCGCCGCCAGGGTCCCCATCGGATGCCTGTTCTGCAGGAGGCGTTCCGACAGCAGGTGCGGCTGGAGAAGACGGAGCAACGGGGCCGACCGGTGTTCATCAGTGGCAAGTCGATGAGCTGGCGGCCAGCGACGGGGTGTGCGGCTGTCTCTGCCTGGGCTATCCATTCCACCCGCCCGCCAAGCCGCTGCAGCTGCGCACCGAGCACCTGGCCGCCTTGCGGACGCCAACCCTGATCCTGCAGGGGGAGCGGGACAGCTTCGGGCGTCGGGGGGAGGTGGAGACCTACAACCTTTCTCCGCAGGTGCAGCTGCGCTGGATCCCCAGCGGTGACCACAGCTTCAAGCCCACCCGCAGCTCCGGCCTCAGCGAAGGGGAGAACTGGGCCACGGCGGCAGCCTTGAGCGATTCGTTCATGCGTGAGCTGCTCGGCGGCTGAGCCCCTCGGATGCCTACACCTTCAGCCAGCCCCGGGCGTTCACCAGCCGCGCGGCTTCCTGGGCCGCCTCGATGCAGCGGTGGGCCCGGCGCTTGAGATCGTCCTGGCCCTGGGCGCGCAGCAGGTAAGCCTCCATCGCTTCTGGGCTTTCGATCACGGCCAGCAGACCTGTGGTGCGGCCACCGATTGCAGGATCCGCCAGCAGCCGGCTCACCAAACCGAGCTCCCAGAGCTGCTGGGTGCTGCTGCCTGGCTGCAGAAGCTGCTCACGCAGCATGGTCAGGCATCCCTGCTTGAGCGCATCGAGCTGACCGGGCTTGAGGCGACGGCTGTTGGGCAGACCTGCGGCGGGGCCAGCTGGGATCGCCGCTGGCCGGGTAATGGGGTCCCCGCTGTGCTCGACGCTCCAGCTCAGCCCGGTGCCAGGCAACCCCACAGTGGTGCGGGGGCCACCGGACCTGGCCACCGGGATGTTGAACGACGCCCTGCGGCCACCAACCGAGATCGAGCTGAGGCCGCTCTTGCCGAAGTTGAAGCGCAGTGGGCCAAGGCGGGCGCTGCGGCGGAAGCGGAAGGGCATGGGACCGCACCGGCTCTGGGGCCAAGGGGTACGCAGATCCTGCCGCTTCCGGCTGGTGTTGTGGTGAATCCTCCTCGGGATACCCCAACTCGCCCATTGCCCGGTCAAAATGCATTCAAGTGGTCTCCTTAACGTGCGCGTTCCAGTGCCTGCCTGGTTCTTCGTATGAATGGAACCCTCTCGCCGATGGAGGGTCTCGACAGTGCCTGGCAGGCGCCAATGGCCCGATGACCCGGCTTGAAGACCTCATATTTGACACCCTGGCCAACGCCTTGCTGAAAAGCCTGGTGGTTAAGGCACCCAAGCGCCTGATCCGTGCCCTTTGGTCTTCAGACGGAAGATCAGGTGCTGCGCTTGCGGTGGTGCCCTGAATGAGCGATGACCCATCCACGATCGAAACGCTGGAGCTCCCTCGCTGGAGCCGAGACCTCTTGCGGTTCCTACCGCTCAAGAGTCAGTTCCTTCTCACCGGCAACATCCGGGATCGTTACCCCTGGAAGGGGAGTGGTAACGGCCGCTCCCGCCCCTTAACGCTGCTCGGCTACCTCTCCGAACTGCTCAGAACAGCTGGTGTGAGCCATGTGCTCGCCTTTGATCCGGTGAGCGGTTTTTTAATCCCACTTGCCGACGGTGTGGACCTGGCTGCTGAGATCCAGTCAATGGGTTTCCTCGGCCTCAGCTGGTCGAACACCGGCCGCGCTGTGGCCACCCCTGCCCGGCTCTTTGAGCTACTTCCTGCGATCTTGAACCACAGCGGAGAGCGGATCGCCTTGCTGGCTGATTTCTCTTCCCGTTATTTGATCAGGGTCGACTTGCCGACTGCAGACGAGCACCACTGGTTCACCACTGCCCTTGTGATGGCCCACGAGGTGAGGCCGCAGCCCATGGGGCCAGGCCAGGCGCCCCTGTTCAACCCATTGGTCTGGATCGCGGATAAGGAAGGGGACCTACCCCCCTGGCTTGTCGTCAACAACCCCCGAATGCGGTCCATCGCCGTGCCTCCGCCCAACCGCACCAGTCGCCGGCAGTTGGTAGGAACGCTGGTGGCTGGGCTGCCCGGGGCGGCAGGTGCCGATGCCGCCGCCATCGCAGAAGCTGAAACCACGCTGGTCGAGCAGTGCGATGGTCTGATGTTGCTCGACATGGTTGCCATCACAGATTTGTGCCGGCGGGAATCGGTGCCGCTCACGGCCGTTGGCGACGGGATACGCCGCTACAAGCTGGGCGTTACCGAAAACCCCTGGGCCAACCCCCCCTGCGTCAGGAAAGTTGTCCGCTCGGTCTGACCCATCCACCAGGGGGCCAAACCGACGACCATGAAACCGACCTATGACACCGCTGTGCGGGACCAAGTCCGCCAGCGCATGAGCCCGCCAAACCGGGAGAGCGT